>DASUDU010000394.1:0-2547 GCA_036275435.1 Usitatibacteraceae bacterium
GCCGATACGCGCATCGTTTTGGCCGGTCTCGACTTCAAGCTTGCCGACGGTGCCGTCTTCGCGCTGTCAAAGGAGCCGGCTGGCGGCTCTCCCACCGGCCTGCCGACAGGAAAGGTCCTGTGCAAGGGCGCCATTGCGCGCATGCCGCTGCGCACCCGACCCAGCGTCTGAGACCTGCCGAGATTCCCGCCTAGTCCGTTTTGGCGCCCAGGGCACGACGCCGAATATCGATCGCGGCACAAACCGATATGGCGGCCTCGAGCAGCCTGGGACCGGGACGCAGGACCGGATCGGCCGGGATCACTGCCCAGGCACCGTCGTTGAAAGCCTTGAGTCCGCTGTAGGTACGCCGCAGGTCTTCGCGCCCGGTCGTCGACTTGCCCTCGGGAATCAACAGCAGATCCACCCGAGCCGCGCGCAGGCGCTCCCGGGACGGCTCCCCAACCAGCGCCGGCAGCTCGGCGAAAACGTTTTGCCCTCCGCACAGGCGAAGCAGGTCATCAATGACGTGCTCGCGATTCACGGTCATCAGGGGAACCCGTGAAATTTCGAAGAAGACCCGCACCGGTTTCGAACCGGAAAACTGCCGGCGCAGGGAACTGATTTTCTGCCGATATGCAGCCGCCCGATCGGCAGCCGTGCCGGCGGTCCCGGCCAGGCGCCCGATCGACTCGATCACATCGGCCACGTCATCCAAGCGGCGCACATCGACCGGAACCGCCGCGATGTCGAGGGCCTTGAGGCGGGCCAGGTCCGCGGGTCGCGTCGCTGACGCCCAGTAGAGTACAAGACCGGGCTTGGCTGCCAGCAGGCGCTCCCAGGCGATCCCGCCGGCATCGGCAACCACCGGCAGCGATCGGGCGGCAGGCGGGTAGTCGCTCCAGGCCGAAACCGCGACCAGCTGCGTGCCTGCGCCTGCGGCGAAGACCAGTTCGGTGATCGAAGGCGCCAATGCCACGATGCGCGCGTTGCGCACCGCAAGGGACTCGGCAAACGCGGCGACGATGAGCGCCGGCGCCAACCAGGCACCAACCAGCGCAAACAGAAACCTGCTCACGCGTCAAACTGGCGCGCCAGGGCCTGCCGTCGCTCCCACGCCTCCCGCGCAACCGAAACATCGGCGAGAAAATGCGGAATCTCCCCCAGGCTCATCGCCTGGGCTGCATCGACGAGCGACTTGTGCGGCGCCGGGTGGACGTCGACCAGCAACATGTTGGCGCCGGCAATCACGCCTTGCGCTGCCACATGGAAAATGTCGCGGATGCCGTCCGGCGACGCCTCGCGATTGCCGACCGAATGCGAAGGATCGACACAGACCGGCATACGCGTCATGCGATGGACCACCGGGACATGCGAAAAATCGACCAGGTTGCGATGCGGGTCGCCAAAATGCGTCTTCATCCCGCGCAATCCGAAAATGATGCGCGTGTTGCCTTCCGAGGCGCAGTACTCCGCCGCCATCAGCGACTCGTCGAGCGTGATGCCGAAGCCGCGTTTGAGCAGGATCGGGAACTCGCGCGCCCGGCCGACGGCCTTGAGCAACTCGAAATTCTGCGTGTTGCGCGTACCGATTTGCAGCATGACGCCCGTCGGCTGGCCGCTTGCCGCCAGGGCTTCGCGGATCTCGTCGATGTGCGCCTCGCGGGTCACTTCCATGGAAACCACGCGAATGCCGTACTTCCCTGCCAGCTCGAACATCCACGGCAGGCAGTCCTTGCCCATGCCCTGAAATGAATACGGACTGGTGCGCGGCTTGTATGCCCCCATCCGCGCGCAGACTTGCGAGTGCTCGCGCAGGCAGGCAAAGGCCTGCTCGACGTTTTCCCGCGAATCGACCGCGTTCAGGCCGAGGAAGACATTCAGGTTGTCCTGTGAAAAGGTCACCCCGTTGTATTCGAACGCGGTCGCGTGCTCGTCCGCTTGGTGCCTGCCAAGGACGCGAAGCTCGATGGCCATTTGCCGCGCCCCTATTCGGGAGTGACGCGACGGCGCTCGCGTACCGCCGCGGCCAGTTGCCCGACCAGCGTGACCGTGTCGTCCCAGCCGATGCAGGCATCGGTGACCGAGACGCCATAGGCAAGGGGTTTTCCCGGGACGATGTCCTGGCGGCCGGGGTTGATGTGGCTTTCCACCATGACGCCAACAATGCGCGGGTCGCCCGCGGCAATCTGCGCCGCGACATCGCGCGACACATCCATCTGCTTTTGATGCTGTTTCAAGGAATTGGCGTGCGAGAAGTCGATCATCACCCGTTGCGCCAAGCCCGCCTTGCCCAGTTCTTCGCAGGCGACATCGATGCTCGCCCGGTCATAGTTCGGCGACTTGCCACCGCGCAAGATGATGTGGCAGTCCTCGTTACCGGAGGTAGAGAAGATCGCCGAGTGGCCGCCCTTGGTGACCGAAAGAAAGTGATGGGGCGAGGCGGCCGCCTTGATCGCGTCGACTGCGATGCGGATATTGCCGTCGGTGCCATTCTTGAAGCCGACCGGGCACGACAGGCCGGAGGCCAGTTGCCGGTGCGACTGGCTCTCCGTCGTGCGCGCGCCG
>DASUDU010000395.1:0-2071 GCA_036275435.1 Usitatibacteraceae bacterium
CGCCTCCGACCTCGACCTGGTGTTCGTTGCCGCCGACGAGGCCGACGGCCAGGCGCTGACGCGGCTGGTGCAGCGCGTGCTCTCGTGGCTGAACTCGATGACGGCCGGCGGCGTGCTGTACGACACGGACTTGCGGCTGCGACCGGATGGCGATTCCGGCCTTTTGGTGCCGCGCCTCGCCGCGTTCCGCGACTACCAGGCCAAGCGCGCCTGGACCTGGGAGCACCAGGCCCTGACCCGCGCACGCTGGTGCGCCGGCGACCCGGCCCTCGTCGCGCCGTTCGACGCGATCCGCGCCGAAATCCTCTCACGCCCGCGCGAGCGCGCGGCGCTGATCCGCGACGTGACCGAGATGCGCGAGAAGATGCGCGCCGACAAGCGCGACGAAGCCGCGCGGCTGAACTTGAAGCACACGCGCGGCGGCATCATCGACGTCGAATTCATCGTGCAGGCGATCATCCTGATCTACTCGCACGAGCACCCGGAATTCCTCGGCAACCTTGGCAACTTTGCGTTGCTGACCCGCGCCGGCGCACTCGGTATCCTCGACGAAGAATCCGCCGCAGCCGTGGCCAAGGCCTACCTCACCTACCGCGAGCGGCAGCACCGTTCGCGCACCAACAACGAACTGAAGACCTGGATTGCACCCGACGAGCTGCAGGCCGAGCGCGATGCGGTGACGGGGGCTTGGAGGACGTTGTTGGGGTGATCTTCAGCACGCCTGTATGCGCGCCATTGCGCCCGACTTTGCGACTCGCACAGGGCGCAATCGCTCTTGCCGGCGGTTGGCCGGGAGCTCCGACCGGGCCCGCCACCGGCTGGAACCCAATGGTCTGAACCGTGGAATTCACTGCGGCGACTTTGGTGTTCATTGCGAATGACCAAGGCGCTGACCTGCCCCAATGGCCGTACCGTTGATTGCTGAAGGATTCCGGATTGCCCCCATCTGAATGAAGTTCTGCTGTGCCCAAAGCGTCATGAAACCAGCCCGTAATCGCCGGCTGAATTCGTTAAACTTGCGCACTCACCACGAGGCCCACCATGAACAAACTCTTGATTACCGTGACGCTCGTCGCCGCAACCCTGTATGCACTCGACGTCGATGCCCAGTCGCGTCGACTTGGCGGCGGGCGTACGGCCGGCAAGCAATCGCAAAACGTGCAGCGCCAGGCGACGCCGCCTGCTGCGCCCGATGCGGCCAAGGCACCCGCCGCGCCTGCGGCTACCGCTGCGACCCCGGCTGCGGCCGCGCCAACAGCCGCGATCCCGCCCAAGCCTGCTTCACCGTGGAAAGGTCTGATGGGCGGCGCGCTGTTGGGACTCGGCCTCGGCGCGCTGTTTTCCAGCATGGGCATGGGCAGCGCCATGGCCGGCGTGCTCAGCACGCTCCTGACGTTTGCGCTCATCGGCGGCGTGATCTACCTGGTTTACCGCTTCTTCTTCAGGAAGCCTGCCGGCACCTCGGCGCCGGGCAACCTTGAGCCGTCCTACGCGGGCGCGTCAGGCAGCGCGGGCGGATTCGGCGGAACCGGGAGCACGTCCGGTTCAAGCAGCTCCATGCCGTTCAAGGTGCCCGAGATCGGCTCGGGCATCGCGCCGCGCGCGGCAGCGGCCGAGCCGGTCGCGGCGGCGACCGCCGCAACTGCCGCCGGCCCGTTTGGCGTGACACCGGACTTCGACGTGCCGGCCTTCCTGCGCAGCGCCAAAACTTATTTCATCCGCTTGCAAGCTGCCTGGGACAAAGGCGACAGCGCCGACCTGCGCGAATTCACCACGCCGGAGATGTTTGGCGAGCTGAAGCTGCAACTGCAGGAGCGCGGCGCGGCGCCGAACTTGACCGACGTGGTCACGCTGGATGCCGAATTGCTGGGCCTCGAAATCGTTGGCGAGGATCATCTGGCCAGCGTGAAATTCACCGGCACAATCAAGGATTCGCCCGCCGCCAGCGCCGAGCCGTTTACCGAAGTCTGGAATATTTCCAAGCGCGTCAAGGACAAGGACGGCTGGCAACTGGCCGGCATCCAGCAGCTTTCCTGAGCCCTGCCGCAGGCCCGCTGCGTGCAGTGGGCGA
>DASUDU010000396.1:0-2801 GCA_036275435.1 Usitatibacteraceae bacterium
CTCGTTTCCCGCTCCAACGTTTCTACACTGGCCGCGCCTCGTGCGCGGCCAGGCGTTTCTGGACCACGGCTAGGTGGCAGAGTGGTCATGCAGCGGCCTGCAAAGCCGTGTACGTCGGTTCGATTCCGGCCCTAGCCTCCACGTCCCGTCCGGTGCAAGCGGCTGTTTGCAACGCGCCGCCGCGCGTGATCACGCCTCGTCGTCCCCCGCCAGTTCCCGGCTCACGCTGCGGAACTGCATGAGCGCCGCCTCCAGGTTCTCGACGATCTCGGCCGCCCACACCCGTCGCCCTGGACTCCACGCCTGGGGTCAGAGTGCCAAGCTCAGGTGACTACGCCGGCCTTACCCACGCTGCGCCGTACCCGACGCCTGCGGCCGTAACGTCAATCCGTGGCTGCTCTGGCGCTGCCCTCAAAGCCTCGATGCCGATCCGGCTGCCCGCGGGCGTCCGGCCTTGCGCGCCGGGCCTGCGCCCGGCAACAGGCTGGTGAGGCGCTGGTACAGCTCGAACAGAAACGCCACGCGCTCGGCGTCGGACGCCCAGGATTTTTTGCCGCCGCTCGGCACATAGGCCGCGTCCACGGCGCGGTCGAGCGCCTGATGGGCCTTGACCAGCGCCGGCGGCATGGTGAGCGGGTCGTAGAGATCGGCGAGCGAGGCATCCGGGAACTGTGCGCGGGCGTCGAGCACGCCCTGCGCGGCGGCTTCGATGGCGGCGCGCTGGGCGTCGGTGGCGTCCACCGGCCAGGGAAAGGTGTTGTAGACCATCGTCGCCGAGTATTGGTAATCGCTTTTCAGGCGGCCGGCGGTTATGCGCATCCAAGCCATGTGCATGGTCGACTGGAGCGTGCCGAACAGTTCCAGGGAGTCCGATGGGACCACATAGATCTTGTTGCTGGATATGAGGTCCGGCGTCGAGCGGCCAATCGGAATGTACGCACGGCGCTCGGACGACACCTCCGGGACCAGCAGGTAGGTCGTTTCTGGCTGGGAGACAAAAAAGAATCGCGTCGGCGTTTGCGCGGCTTTGCGCGTTGGCGCGGCTGTGCTCCTTGACCGGAAATTCCGCACGGCTTCCACGCGCCGCATAACCGCTGGCATGGCGCGCAGTTCGCCGGGCTCCGCGTCCTGCAACCACAGGCAGTAACGCTCGATGTCGTTGATGAATTCCTCGGACCCGACAAAGCGGCGGATGTACTTTGCGGCCGCTGGCTCTTCGGCGAGCAAAGCGTCTCGTTCTTCTCGGGTCAGCAGCAAGTGTCCCCCATCGCTCGGCTTGTTGCCGCAGCGCATGACGGGCAGGCCGGGAATAAGCGGTTGCTGTCGTTTGCCGATGACCAGCGGCGACCCCGGCGTTAGGTACGGACTGATTTGCGCGGGCTGCGTTTCTCGCGGTTCACCGCGCAGGTTCTCGTATTCAAACAGCCGGCATGCAGCAGGCTGCTGGCGCGTCAGGCCGATGATGACGCAGTGCACGGCGGCTACGCCACGGGCCTCGTTGTTCCATTGAAAAGTGCGGTGCGCAAAGCGGATGTGCGCGCCAAGGCGAAACAGCTCCGGCCACAGCACCGGCACCTGTTCACCTTGGGTGATGGAGTTGGTCGAGACAAAGGCAACTTCGATCGACGTGCCCTGCATCATGCGCAGTGCTTTGATGTACCAGGCCGCCACAAAGTCGAGGTCGCCGGCCGCCTTCAGGTTGTCGAAAGCCGCAATCAGATCGTTCCGCTGTTCCTCGCTGCGGTAGTGCTTGCCGACAAAGGGTGGATTGCCAAGGATGAAGCTCAGCCGTTCACGTGGCACTACCTGATCCCAATCCATGCGCAGCGCGTTGCCGTGCACGATATGCGGGCTGGTGCGCAGCGGGATGCGGGCGAAGTACAGGCCGAATTCCTCGCTGACGCGCAGGTTCATCTGGTGGTCGGTGAGCCACAGCGCCAGCTGGGCGATCTGCGCCGGAAATTCCTCGATCTCGATGCCGTGGAACTGGTCCACGTCGAGCTTGGTGAACCAGTGCGTGTCCAAGTCGCGCTGGCCGCCGGTGTCGCGTGAAGCGCGCAGCACCTCCAGTTCCAGCAGGCGCAGCTCGCGGTAGGCGACCACGAGAAAGTTGCCGCAGCCGCAGGCCGGGTCCAGAAAGGTGAGGCCGCGCAGCTTCTTGTGGAATTCGAACAGGCGGTTGCGATTGCCTTTCACCTTCTCGAACTCGGCGCGCAGCTCGTCCAGAAACAGCGGCCGGATGAGCTTGAGGATGTTGCGCTCGCTGGTGTAGTGGGCGCCGAGGTTGCGCCGCGCTTTCGCATCCATGATCGACTGGAACAGGGCGCCGAAGATGGCGGGGCTGATCTGGCTCCAGTCGAGCGCGCAGGCATCGAGCAGCGCCTCGCGCGTGGCGCGGTCGAAATCGGCGATCGGCAGGCGTTCCTCGAACAGCTTGCCGTTGACGTAGGGAAAGGCGGCGAGCTGTTCGTCGAGCGCATGGCCGCGCTGGCTCTCGGGCGTGTCGAGCACCTGAAAGAAGCGCGCCAGCAGCGGGCCGAGGTCGCTGCCGTCGGGCGCGGTGCGGTTCTCCACCCAGTCCTGGAATGCCTTGCGCGGCTGGAAGATGCCGGTGTCTTCGGCAAACAGGCAGAACAGCAGGCGCACCAGCAGAACTTCGAGCGCGTGGCCGGTGAAACCGCCGGCCTTGAGGGCGTCGTGCAGCCGGCCCATGCGCTCGGCGGCGCGGCGGTTGACCGGGTCTTCCGGCGCCAGCTTCTGGGTGGAATAGCCGGCGATGAAGGCGAACCGGCCGACGTGCC
>DASUDU010000397.1:0-3718 GCA_036275435.1 Usitatibacteraceae bacterium
GGTCTTTGCCGGTGCGCCGTCTGGTACGCAAACGCCGGTCTGCACCAACTTGCAGTTGGCCAATGCACAGGCAACCTGCTTCATCCCGGGCACGTTCAACGTGACCAACCCGGTGTTCTTCACCGTGACCTATAGCGGCGACGGCGTCAATGCGCCCGGATCGTTCCTGCACCAGCAGCTGGTCAATACCAACGCCGTGACGCTGAGCGCGGTGGCCTACCCGCTGCAAGTCGTGGCTGGCCGGCCGGTCTCGCTGCGCGCGATGGCGGTCGGGCGGACACTGACCAGTTCGGTGACGTTCTTCGAGAACGGCACGGCGCTGCCAGGCTGCTCGAACCTGCCGGTACGCCTGTTGCCGGGTGCCACCGAAATCGGTGTCGCGACCTGCAACATCAGCGCGATCACCGCAGGCAGCCATAGCTACGCGATCAACTACCCGAATGGTGCCGGCTTCGAGCAGATCACGCTGACGGTCAATGCGGCGGCAAGCGGTCCGGCCGACGCGACCGACATGTGGTGGGCGGGTCAGAGCGAGAACGGCTGGGGCGTGTCGATTGCCCAGCATGGCTTGCAGCAGTTCGCTGTGCTGTTCGTTTATGACAATTCCGGCAAACCGACCTTCTACGCCATGCCGGGCGGAACGTTCAACGCCAGCCAGACGGCGTTTACCGGTGCGCTCTACCAGCCGACGTCATCACCGTACTTTGCCTACGACTCCAGCCTGTTCCGTCCGGGCGGTGCAACCAATGGCTCGGTCGGCACGGCGACGATCACCTACTCCAGCGCCAATGCCGCAACCCTGACCTACACCATCAACGGCATCAGCGGCACCAAGCAGATCGTGCGCCAGCCGTTCGGTGCGGACGACGGTCAGCCGGCGCTGCAGGTGAACGACATGTGGTGGGGCGGCCAGGCCGAAAACGGCTGGGGCCTGAACATTGCGCAGCAGGGACGCCAGCTGTTCCCGGTCTGGTATACCTACAACGCCCAAGGCAATGCCACGTTCTTTGCCGTGCCTGGCGGAACCTGGAATGGAAACACCTTCACCGGTGACATCTACTCCACGGTCAGCTCGGCATGGCTGGGCGTCAACTATGTTCCGGCCAGCTTCCAGGTCACCAAGGTCGGCACCATGACCTTGACCTTCAGCGACCAGAGCAACGGCGTGATGACCTACACCGTCAACGGTGTGACGCAGTCCAAGGCCATCGTCCGCCAGCCGTACTAAGCGACTCGGCAGCAACGCAAAAGCCGCACCCTCGGGTGCGGCTTTTTTTTGTGCGCAAGGTTCGCGCCGCCGTTTCGGCTGTCCGTGCGGGGCACTGCCGCTGGCATAATGTCGATCGCACTCATGAAGAAACTCGTCGCCCTCAAGGTCGACGTCGATACCCTCAAGGGCACCCTCGTCGGCGTGCCTGCGCTCCAAGAGCGGCTCAAGGCCGCCGGCGCCGGGGCGACGTTCCTGTTCAGCCTCGGCCCGGACCACACCGGGCGCGCCATCCGCCGCGCCTTTCGCAAAGGGTTTTTGGGCAAGGTCAAGCGGACGTCGGTCGTCGAGCATTACGGTTTCCCGACGCTCCTGTATGGCACCCTGCTCCCCGGGCCCGATATCGGCCAGCGCGCGGCAGCCAGCATGCGTGCCGTGCGCGATGCCGGCTTTGAAACCGGCATCCATGCCTGGGACCACGTCAAGTGGCAGGATGGCGTTGCCGGGGCCGATGAAGCCTGGGCCAGGCGGGAAATGGGCCTGGCGATCAGCCGCTACCAGGAGATCTTCGGGGAACCCGCAGCCGTGCACGGTGCCGCCGGCTGGCAGATGTCGCGCGCGGCGCTGCGCCTGGAAGCCGCGGGCGGATTGGCCTATGCCTCCGATGGTCGCGCCGACCTTTCCGGGACGCCCCATTTTCCGGTCGTCGACGGCGAGATCATCGATTGCCCGCAGATCCCGACGACCTTGCCGACGCTGGACGAGTTGATCGGCCTGGACGGATGCACGGCGGAAAATGTCCATGACCGCCTGCTCGGGCTGACCGTCAATGCGCCGCAGCCCTGTCCGGCGGCCCGCGAATCCGTTGCCGTGCATGTGTTCACGTTGCATGCGGAACTGGAAGGCATGCGTCTGGCGCCCGCATTCGAGCGCCTGCTGGCCGGCTGGCAGGGGCAAGGCTATCACCTGGTGGACCTGCGTACGGTTTGCGGGTTGCTGGATCGCAGTCGCCTGCCCTACCATTCGGTCGCATTTGGGCCCGTTCCGGGACGCAGCGGCAACCTAATGCTGCAGGGCCGCCCGTTCCCGCAGGGTACCAGGCCTCCACCGTCCGCCGACATCCCTGTACACCTTTCCCCGAACACCGCCTTGGCCGCTGCGCAGGGGTAAGCGGATCTCCCGATTCGGTGTAATCTGTCCCCAACCGATCCTGTGCCCGAGGAGGCATCCATGACCGTGACCATCCCAGACTTCGAAATCGCCGCGACCGGCAACCAGCGCTTCGCCAGCGCCGCCTTCCGCGGGCACCGTTACGTCCTCTACTTCTACCCGAAGGACGACACGCCGGGCTGCACCGTCGAAGGCCAGCAGTTTCGCGACCTGCATGCGCAATTCCGCAAGTCCGGCGTCATGGTTTTCGGCGTTTCGCGCGACACACTCGCCAGCCACGAGCGCTTCAAGGCCAAGATGGGCTTTCCGTTCGACCTGCTGTCCGATGCGGACGAGGAGTTGTGCCGGAAATTCGGCGTGATCAAGATGAAGAACATGTACGGCAAGCAGGTACGCGGGATCGAGCGCTCGACCTTCCTCATGGGGCCGCAAAACGAGATCCTGCGGGAGTGGCGCGGCGTCAAGGTCGACGGCCATGCGGCCGAGGTGCTCGCCGCCGCGAAATCCGTGTAAGATCGCAGCAACTGCAAGGCCCATTCCCGACTTGACCGCAAATCCACCGACAGACCCTCTTGTGGCGCACGCCTCAAGAGGGTTTTTCACTTTTGCGCCCGCGCACGCAGCGCACCCACCCACCTGAACGCCCAAGGAACCGCATTGTCCCCACGCCACGCCAATCCGAAAGCCGCGCCCGCGAAGTCCGCCTCGAAGCTGTTTGTTCTCGACACCAACGTGCTGATGCATGACCCGACGTCGCTGTTCCGCTTCGAGGAGCACGACGTCTACCTGCCGATGATCACGCTCGAGGAACTGGACAACAACAAGAAGGGCATGACCGAGGTCGCGCGCAACGCCCGGCAGGCCAGCCGCTTCATCGACGACATCGTCTCGAGCCTGGAAAGCGACATCGAAAACGGCGTGCCGCTCAAGGACTTCGGCACCAAACAGGCCAGCGGCAGCCTGCTGCTGCAAACGCGTCCGGTCAGCGTGGAATTTCCGACCGCCCTGCCCGACAGCGGCAAGGCGGACAACCAGATTCTTGCGGTGGCTCTGGACCTGCAGCACCACAACCCCAAGCGCAGCGTCGTGCTGGTGTCCAAGGACATCAACATGCGCATCAAGGCGCGCGCCATCGGCGTTGCTGCCGAGGACTATTTCAACGACAAGGTGCTGGAGGATACCGATCTCCTCTACACCGGGATGCGCGAACTGCCGAAGGACTTCTGGGACCGCCACGGCAAGGACATCGAATCCTGGCAGGAACACGGCCGCACGCTGTACCGCATCAAGGGGCCGCTGGTCGGCGCCTTCCACATCAACGAATTCGTTTACCAGGATGAC
>DASUDU010000398.1:0-11344 GCA_036275435.1 Usitatibacteraceae bacterium
CGCGAGGCCTCGATCATCGAAGTGCTGGAACGCAAGAATTCGCGTCTGGTCGGGCGTCTGTTCGCCGAACGCGGCGTGATGTTCGTGGTGGCGGAAAACAAGCGCATCAGCCAGGACATCCTGGTCGAGCCGGGCCATGACCTGGGCGCCAAGCCAGGGCAAGTGGTGATGGTCGAACTGGTCGCGCAGCCGGCAAAGAATGCCGAGCCGATCGCCCGCGTCATCGAGGTGCTGGGCAACTACACCGATCCGGGCATGGAAATCGAAATCGCGCTGCGCAAGCACGATCTGCCGCACGAGTGGCCTGAGGCCGTGCTGGCGGCTGAAAAGAAGATCCCGAAAAAAGTGACCGCGGCCGAGATCAAGGGTCGCGAGGACCTGCGCAAGCTCGATTTCGTCACCATCGACGGTGAAACGGCCAAGGACTTCGACGATGCGGTGTACTGCGAAACCCAGGGCAAGGGCTTCCGCCTGCTGGTCGCCATCGCCGATGTGTCGTCCTATGTCCGGCCGGGAGATGCCTTCGACCGCGAGGCGCGCACCCGCGGCACCTCGGTGTATTTCCCGCGCCGGGTGATCCCCATGCTGCCGGAGGCGCTGTCGAACGAGATGTGTTCGCTCAAGCCGAAGGTCGATCGCCTGGCGCTGGTCTGCGAGATGTCGGTTAGCGCAGCCGGCGAAATCAAGCGCAGCCGCTTCTTCGAGGCGGTGTTCCATTCCGCCGCGCGATTGACCTACACGCAGGTGGCCAAGGCGCTCTACGAGCGCGACCCGGCCCACGGCATCGACCCGCGCCTGATTCCGCGGTTGGACAGCCTCGATGGCGTGTTCCGCGCGCTACTCGCGGCGCGGGTCAAGCGCGGTGCGATCGATTTCGAAACCACCGAAACGATCATGGAGTTTGACGATGCGGGCAAGATCGTGCGCATTGTCCCCTCGGTGCGCAATGATGCGCACCGCCTGATCGAGGAATGCATGCTCGCGGCCAACGTCAGCGCAGCAAATTTCCTGATCGGCGAAGGCCATGCGGGGCTTTTTCGCATCCACGAGACGCCGGCCGAGGATCGCCTCGAGCAACTGCGCACCATGCTCAAGGATTTCGCCCTGGTGCTGGCCGGCGGCAAGGAACCCAAGCCGTCCGATTACGCGGCGCTGCTGGAAAAGATCAAAGCCCGTCCCGATGCGCCCCTGCTGCAGACCGTCCTGCTGCGCTCGATGAAGCAGGCGGTGTACAGCCCGGACAATGTCGGCCACTTTGGCCTGGCCTATGACGCCTATCTGCATTTCACCTCGCCGATTCGCCGCTACCCGGACCTGCTGACCCACCGCGCCATCAAGGCCGCGCTGCGCGGCGAGACCTATGACCCGAAGGAGCCCTGGGCCGCGCTGGGCGAACACTGTTCGATGACCGAGCGGCGCGCCGATGAGGCCACCCGCGATGTCACATCCTGGCTCAAGTGCTACTACATGAAGGATCGCCTCGGCGAGGAATTCGCCGGCACGGTTTCCGGCGTGACCAGCTTCGGCATCTTCGTCACGCTCGACGACGTCTACGTCGAGGGGCTGGTGCATATTTCCGACCTCGGCCAGGACTACTTCCATTATGACCAGGCGCGGCACCAGATCGTCGGCGAGCGCACCCGCAAGAAGTACCAGCTGGCCGATCGCGTCAACATCAAGGTCGCGCGTGTCGATATCGAGACGGCGCGGGTGGACTTCGTGTTGATCGGCGAGCGGCTGAAGAAGGCCGTTCCCCTGCCGGAGAACATCGCGCCCGATCCTGCGCGCGCCGTGGTCAAGCCGGCGATGGAAAAACTGGCGAGCCTGGTCGCGCCAAAACCCGCTCCGCAGAAATCCCCGGCCGGGCCGAAGGTGCTGATCAATGTCGACAGCAGCAATCCGCCGGTGACGCCGATGGAAGGGCTGACCGCAATGGGCAAGGCAAAGGCGCCCGCAGGGCGGGTTTCAAAGGCGCGGCAAGCGGACGGCGCGGCACCTGCGCCGCGGGCGGTGGAAGGCACCAAGAAAGCGCGCGAGCTGGAACCGAAGAAGCCTGCCGGAAAGGGCGCTTTGCTGACGCGCAAGAAAACGTGAAGCCGCAAGTCGTCCACGGCTTTCATGCGGTCGGCGCGCGGGTGCGCATGAAACCCGAAACCGTCCACGAGATTTACGTCGATGCCACGCGCAAGGACCACCGCATGCAGACATTGCTGGCGGATGCGGCAAAGGCGAAGTTAAAAGTCATGGCGGTCGACGGCAAGCGCCTCGACGGCATGACCGGCAACGCCCGACACCAGGGTGTTGTCGCGTTTGTCGAAGCTTCACAGCTGCCGCAATTTGTCGACGACGTCCTCGACACGTTGAAAGTGCCGCCGCTGCTGCTGGTGTTGGACGGGGTGACCGATCCGCACAATCTGGGGGCCTGCCTGCGGGTCGCCGACGCGGCCGGCGCGCATGCCGTGATCGCGCCCAAGGACAGGAGCGTCGGCCTGACCGCCACGGCGATGAAGGTCGCGTCCGGGGCGGCTGAGGCAATTCCCTACATCACGGTGACCAACCTGGCGCGCTGCCTGCGTGAATTGAAGGAGCGCGACATCTGGATCGCCGGCGCGGACGAAGACGGGAACGGCTCGCTGTTCGGTGCCAAACTATCCGGTCCGCTGGCCTGGGTGCTGGGCGCTGAGGGCGAGGGCCTCAGACGGCTCACGCGCGAGCATTGCGACGAAATCCTTTCGATTCCGATGTTCGGCGCGGTGGAGAGCCTCAACGTCTCGGTCGCTTCCGGTATCTGCCTGTTCGAAACGCGCCGGCAACGCGAGGCGGCAAAGTAAGGGCCAGGTTGGCGTGTCACCGGCGCTGACAGCCTCCAAAACCAAAACGGAACGCGCCGAACGAGCCATGCGAATCCCAGTCACGCAATCCGTCGAGCCATTTGTTCCTGCCGGCACAAACCTGCCCGAACTGACCGCGCGCGCCCTCGTTACCGGCGTGGTATTGGGGATGGTGTTCGGCGCCTCGTCGATGTACCTCGTGCTCAAGGTCGGGCTGACGGTCAGCGCCTCGATCCCGGTCGCGGTGATCGCCATCGCACTGTTTCGCGCCTATGCCCGCGCCGGAGGGCGCGACTCGACGATTCTTGAGAACAACATCGTGCAGACGGCCGGTTCGGCGGGCGAATCGATCGCCTTCGGGCTCGGCGTGACCATGCCGGCGATCCTCATCTTGGGCTTCGACCTGGAAATCGCGCGGGTGATGCTGGTGGCAATCCTCGGTGGTTTGCTTGGAATCCTGATGATGATTCCGTTGCGGCGCACACTGATCGTGGCCGAACATGGACGCTTGAAGTACCCGGAAGGTACTGCCTGCGCCGAGGTGCTGAAGGCCGCGGAATTGTCCAAGGCCGCGCACCGCGACGACGCCAACGCCGGACGCGCGGGGCTGATCTTCAGCGGCTTTGCCATCGGCCTCGCGTACAAGGCGCTCAATGTCGCCTTCAAAGGCTGGAAAGACACGCCGGAAAAAGTATTCGGTGCTCCGCTCAAGGGTGGCTCGGTGGGCATCGAGATTTCCCCCGAACTGCTGGGCGTGGGCTACGTGATCGGCCCGCGCATTGCGTCCGTCATGTGCGCCGGCGGTGTTCTGGCCTACTTGCTGCTGATCCCGCTGATCCAGTTTTTCGGCGATGCGCTGACCACGCCGCTGGCGCCTGGCGCCAAACTGATCAGGGACATGTCGCCGAACGACATCCGCAGCGCCTACGTTTTGTACATCGGCGCCGGGGCCGTCGCAGCGGGCGGACTGATCAGTTTGGTCCGCGCCGGTCCGATGATCTGGCAAAGTCTGGTGAGCAGCTTCAAGGGCTTCGACCGAGCCGGCGCGGGCGGCGCCGCGCGCACAGAGCGCGACATTCCAATGAAATGGGTGCTGGTCGGGTGCCTCGCAATCATTATCGCCATCATGCTGGCGGCGCCCTTGCACATGAACCTGCTCGGTGCGCTGCTGATTCTGGTATTCGGCTTCCTGTTCGCCACGGTTTCCTCGCAACTGACCGGGCAGATCGGCTCTTCGAGCAACCCGATCTCGGGCATGACCGTGGCGACTTTGCTGTTCACGTGCCTCATCTTCCTCATGGTCGGTTGGACCGGCGGACCGTATTACGTCACCGCCTTGTCGGTCGGCGCCATCGTCTGCATCGCCGCCAGCAATGCCGGCACCACCTCGCAGGACTTGAAGACCGGTTTCCTGGTTGGCGCAACGCCGAAGCTGCAGCAGATTGCCATCCTCTGCGGGGCATTGGCCTCGGCGATCATGCTGGGGCCCATTCTCCTGAAGCTCAACGAGGCGGCCACCGTATACGTTCCAGCGGCGCAAGTAGCGCCGGGTTTGCGCACCGATCCGGCGACGCTGGTCGAGCGTGCCACGCTGCAGGGCCCGCAGGCAGCGGACGACTCCAAGACCTACCGGGTCTGGCACAAGACCGACCTTGCCGGCGGACCGAGCGGCAAGTACCTCGTGGATGACAGCGGCGCGGTGGTCTACCTGGTCGATCCGGGCATCAACGGCACCCACTCCAGGCGCCCCGATGGCTCGGAGGTGAAAAAATATGACGCCCCCAAGGCTGTGCTGATGTCCTACATCATCAAGGGCATCCTCGACCAGCAATTGCCCTGGGCATTGGTGATGTTCGGCGTGGTCATCGCGCTGGTTCTGGAGATGTCGGGCATCGCCTCGCTGCCGTTCGCCGTGGGCGTCTATTTGCCGCTGTCCTCATCGGCGCCGGTATTCGTGGGCGGCATGGTCCGCTGGTGGGTCGACCGTCGCCGCGCGCGCCAGCCCGGGCACACCGCGCTGTCCGAGGAGGAACGCACCGCCGTCGGTGATCGTTCCCCGGGTGTGCTGCTGGCCTCCGGTTACATCGCCGGAGGGGCGCTGGCGGGCATCATTATTGCCTTCATGGCCGGCGTGCTGACCGATTTCGACAGGGCGATCGGCGAATGGGCAGCAAGCAGCAACCCGTTCTTCGAAGGGCCACATGCCGACCTGCTGTCGTTGATTCCTTACGCGATCCTGATCGTGCTGCTGCTGCGCGCGGGCAGGAAAGCCTGACGACCAACGGCAGGCGCCTATCGGCCGGCTGCCTGTTCGCCTGGAAAGTCGTTGACTGTAGAGGTGTTCCGGGTGTTTTTGCCTGAAATGCCGCGCCAGTCAACGAGTTTGCTATCTGTATGCTGGGAGATGGCATTTTCCTTACATGAGGCGCTGCTAGAATCCATTCGGGCAGCTCGAACGTAATGGACTGCACACAAGGCCTCGCAAGCTCACAACCACGGCGCAAACTTGAAGAATATCCTGGTACTGTTCGACGCGGATTGGGACAGGCTGCAGCTTGAAAAGGCCGCGCGCGATGCGTCGGGCAATGGCGTGCGGCTGCATTTCGAAGGCTTTGACCTGTTCAGCTTTCCGAGCAACGCGCGATTGCTCTGGTTCGATATCCTCGCCTTTGTCGACCGGCTGGCGAAGAAATACGGGTGCCTGCCGCTGCACGGCGTGACTTCCAGCAACGAGCAGTTCGGCGCGCTCGCCGCCGCGCTGCTGGCCGAGCGGCTCGGCCTGCCGGGCACCGATCCGAACGCGGTCATCGCCGCGCAGCACAAGTACATCGCGCGGCGCATCATTGGCGAGGCGGTCCCGGAGGCCAATATCCCCTTTGCCGCGTTTCCTTACACATTTCGCTCGGCTGCCGAAGTGGGCCTTGCTTTTCCGTGCTTCGTCAAGCCGGTCAAGGCGGCGTACTCGGTGCTCGCGCGACGCGTCGATCGCTTCGAGGACCTGCAGGCGCACATGCGCTTCCATCCGTGGGAGAAATACATCATCAAGCGTCTGGTCCGGCCGTTCAACGACGTGGTGCGGCGGCGCACCGCATTCGATGTCGACGCGCACTGGATGCTCGCCGAGGAACTGGTGGACGGCCTGCAGATCAATGTCGATGGCGCTGCCGTCAACGGCAAGGTGCACATCCTCGGCGTGGTCGATGCGGTAATGTACCCGGGTACCGACCAGTTCATGCGCTTCGAATATCCATCGCGCCTGCCTGCCGGGCAACTGGCCAACGCCCGCGACAGCGCGCGACGGATCATCGAGGCCCTTGGCATCGGGCACGGCCTGTTCAACGTCGAGATGCGTGTCTGCAGGTCAAGCGGCCATTGCAAGCTGATCGAGGTGAATCCGCGCATGGCGGCACAGTTCTCCGACCTCTACGAAAAGGTTGACGGCATCAACCTGCACGCGCTCGCGCTTGAACTGGCCGCGGGCGAGGCGCCGGATCTGCGCGGCGGGCGCGGCAAGTACGCGGTGGCCACCAGCTTCGTGTTCCGCAAGTTCGACGGCACGACCGTGGCGCGCACGCCGAGCAGCGAGAACCTGCAATGGCTGCGCGAATTCGACCCCGACGCCTTCCTGGCACTGTTCATCAAGACCGGCGGCGGCCTCAAGCGCGAAATGAAGTGGCTCGGCAGCCATCGCTACGCGACGCTCAATATGGGCGCCGAATCAGAGCCTGCGCTGATGGAAAAATACCGGCTGGTCAAGGAACGATTCGGCTTCGAAGCCGGCTGAGGCGAGCCCGTGCCGCGGCCCCGGCAGGGTGACTACGGTAAAATGACCTGTTCGTCTCCCGCCACTTTCGCGCCCTCCATGGACCTCACCACCGTATCCGGCATTCGCCAGGCCTTTGTCGACTATTTCGTCTCGAAGGGGCACACGCATGTTGCCTCGTCATCGCTGGTGCCGCACGACGACCCGACGCTCCTTTTCACCAATGCGGGCATGAACCAGTTCAAGGACTGCTTCCTCGGCAAGGAAAAAAGGAGCTATGTGCGCGCCGTCACGTCACAGCGCTGCGTGCGCGCCGGTGGCAAGCACAACGACCTGGAAAACGTCGGCTATACCGCGCGCCATCACACGTTTTTCGAGATGCTGGGCAATTTCAGCTTCGGCGACTATTTCAAGCGCGATGCCATCCAGTACGCTTGGGAACTGCTGACCGAAACCTACAAGCTGCCGAAGGAAAAACTCTGGGTTACGGTGTACGCCGAGGACGACGAGGCCTTCGCGATTTGGGAAAAAGAAATCGGCGTGCCGGTCGAGCGCATCGTGCGCATCGGCGACAACAAGGGCGCGCGCTATGCCTCCGACAATTTCTGGATGATGGGCGACACGGGTCCCTGTGGCCCGTGCAGCGAGATCTTCTACGACCATGGCCCGCACATCCCCGGCGGCCCGCCTGGCTCGCCCGAGCAGGATGGCGACCGCTACATCGAGATCTGGAATCTGGTGTTCATGCAGTTCAACCGCGAGGTGGCCGACGGCCCGATGATTCCCCTGCCCAAGCCTTCAGTGGACACCGGGATGGGGCTGGAGCGGCTGTCGGCCGTGCTGCAGCACGTGCACGCCAATTACGAAATCGACCTGTTCCAGGCACTGATCAAGGCCGCCGCGCGCGAGACCGGCGCGAAGGATCTTTCATCGCCGAGCCTGCGTGTGATTGCCGACCACATCCGCGCCTGCGCGTTCCTGGTGTGCGACGGTGTCATTCCCGAGAATGCCGGCCGCGGCTATGTGCTGCGCCGCATCGCGCGCCGCGCCATGCGCCACGGCTACAAGCTGGGCCGGAAGCAGCCGTTCTTCTACAAGCTGGTCGCCGATCTGGCACTGGTGATGGGCGATGCCTTTCCCGAGATCGCGCAATCGAAGGATCGCGTGATGGCGGTGTTGAAGCAGGAAGAAGAGCGCTTTGGGGAGACGCTGGAAAAGGGCATGGAAATCCTTGAGGCGGCGCTGAAGTCAAACGCCAAGCAGCTCGATGGCGATACGGCCTTCAAGCTCTCCGACACCTATGGTTTTCCGATCGATCTGACCGCCGACATCGGCCGGGAGCGGGGTTTCTCGGTCGACATGGCCGGATTCGACAAAGCCATGGCCGAGCAGCAGGAACGCTCGCGCGCCGGGTCGAAATTCAAGGCCGATGCTGCGCTCGAATACAACGGCGCGAAGACGCAATTCAAGGGTTATGAGTCGCTCTCCGAAGAAGGCCGCGTGGTGGCCCTGTACAAGGGCGGCGCCAAGGTCGAGCGCCTCGCGGCCGGTGACGAGGGCGTGGTGGTCCTCGACCGCACACCCTTCTATGCCGAATCCGGCGGGCAGGTCGGCGACGCCGGTGAACTGACCAAGGGCGGCACCTGCCTGACCCTGTTCGCGGTGGCTGACACGCAGAAGATCCAGGCCGACGTTTTCGGCCATTACGGAACCGTGAAGACGGGTGAGTTGCAGGTCGGCGACCAGGTCGCGGCGTCGGTCGACATCCCGCGCCGCGAGCGCACCATGCGCCACCATTCGGTGACGCACATCATGCACAAGGCGCTGCGCGAGGTGCTGGGCAGCCACGTGCAACAGAAAGGCTCGCTGGTCGATGCCGACAAGACACGCTTCGACTTTGCGCACAACGCGCCGATGAGCGCCGAGGACATCGCGCGAGTCGAGGCGAAAGTCAACGCGGAAATCCTGCGAAACGAGGCCACCCGGGCACGGGTGATGCCCATCGAAGAAGCGCAGAAATCCGGCGCGACCATGCTGTTCGGCGAAAAATACGGCGACGTGGTGCGCGTGCTCGACATCGGCTCCTCGCGCGAATTTTGCGGCGGCACGCACGTGGCGCGCACCGGCGATATCGGCCTGTTCAAGATCGTTGCCGAAGGCGGCGTCGCGGCAGGGGTGCGTCGCGTCGAGGCGGTTGCCGGGTCGGTCGCGTTCCAGCATGTGCAAAACATGGAGCAGCAGTTGGCGCGTTCTGCGGCATTGCTCAAGTCGCAACCCGCGGATGTGGCGAGCAAAATTGAGCAGATGGCCGATCACGTGAAATCGCTGGAAAAGCAGCTCGCGCAATTGAAATCGAAACTCGCGGCCTCGGCCGGCGACGACCTGGCCGGTCAGGCCATCGAAGTCAATGGCGTGAAGGTGCTTGCAGCCAAGCTTGACGGTGCCGACGCCAAAACGTTGCGCGAGACGATGGACCAATTGAAGAACAAATTGAAGTCTGCCGTCATCGTGTTGGGTAGCGCAGAGGGCGGCAAGGTGCAGCTGGCCGCCGGCGTCACGCCGGACCTGGTCGGCCGCTACAAGGCGGGTGAATTGGTCAGCCACGTCGCCCAACAGGTCGGTGGCAAGGGGGGAGGCAAGCCGGACATGGCAATGGCGGGCGGCACGATAGCCTCGGCGTTGCCGGCGGCGCTCGACGATGTCAAGAACTGGGTTGCGGCCCGGTAGAGCGTCATGCTCGAGGTCTTCCGACATTGCCCGCGTTGCGCAACGCTGCTGGTCGATCGTGACATTGCCGACGATGGCGGCGTGCGCTCCCGGCGCGCCTGCCCGGTCGATGCCTGCGGCTACATCCAGTGGCAGAATCCGACGCCGGCCGTCGGTGCGCTGGTCGAGCACGAGGGCGAAATCGTCCTTGCGCGCGGGACCGGCTGGCCCGAGGATTTCTTTGCACTGGTGACCGGCTACCTGGAAAGGAACGAGGATCCCCGCGCCGGGGTTGTTCGCGAGGTCCGCGAGGAAATCGGGCTGGAAGTTGTGGAAACACACCTGATCGGCAATTACATCTTCGAGCGCAAGAATGAAATCATGCTTTGCTACCATGCGATTGCCCGGGGGCAATTGCGGCTCAGCCCGGAGATCGCGGAGGTGAAACGCTTCTTGCCGCACGAGTTGCGCCCATGGCCGCGGGCCACCGGGTTCGCGGTGGCCGATTGGATGAAGGCACGCGGGTTGCCGGTGACGTTCATCGACCGTGCGCCATTGAAAACAAAGGCAGATGGAAATGGATGACAAGCGCGTCATGCCGGAAACCTCGGCTGCCCAGGCATTGGGCTGGATCGACCAGGTGACCGGGGCAATTTCGCCGCCGTTGCACTTGAGTTCGACGTTTTTGCGAGACGCGGACAACCAGTATCGCCGCGGGCATGCCTACGCGCGCGACGAGAATCCGGCGTTCGACCAGCTCGAGGCGCTGTTGGGCGCCCTGGAAAAGGGGCGCCACGCGGCGGTATTCGCCTCGGGAATGGCGGCCGCGACTGCCGCGTTCATGGCGCTGAAGCCGGGAAACCATGTCGTCGCGCCCAAGGTCATGTACTGGGCCTTGCGCAACTGGCTGATGCAATATGCAACGCTGTGGGGCCTGCAGGTCGAGTTCATTGACATGAGCAGCACCGAGGAGCTGAAACGCGCGGTTCGCGTCGGCAAGACCCGCCTGGTCTGGGTGGAGACACCGGCCAATCCGCTGTGGACCATCTCCGACATCGCGGCATGCGCGGAAATCGCGCATACGGCGGGCGCATTGCTGGCCGTCGATTCCACCGCCGCCACACCGGTGCTGACGCGACCGCTGGCGCTCGGCGCGGACCTGGTGATGCATTCGGCAACCAAGTACCTCAACGGACATTCCGACCTGATCGCAGGTGCTCTTGTGGCGCGCGAGGACTCCGATTACTGGCAGCGCGTGAAGCAGGTTCGCGCCAGCCAGGGCGCGACGCTCGGCTCGTTCGAGTCCTGGCTGCTGATGCGTGGCATGCGCACGCTCTACCTGCGAGTCCACGCCGCGTGCCGCTCGGCCAGCATGCTCGCCGAGTTCCTTGACGAGCATGAATTGGTCGAAGAAGTCCTGTACCCCGGACTTCCGCAATTTCCAGGTCATGCGATCGCTGCCAACCAGATGCAAGGCGGTTTTGGCGGCATGCTGTCGATCCGGGTCAGGGGCGGGACGTCGGCGGCCATCGCGACCGCAGCCGGAGTCGAGGTCTGGAAGCGCGCCACGTCGCTCGGTGGGGTCGAAAGTCTTCTTGAGCACCGCGCCAGCGTCGAGGGGCCGGGCTCGCCTGCCCCGGACGACCTTTTGCGGCTGTCGGTGGGGATCGAGAACGTCGATGACCTGATCGATGACCTCGACGAGGCGCTGATCCGCGCCCATCGCAGTTAACCGATGGGACCGATCCACGATTACCTGGCGCGCGCCGGCCTGATGTCGCTGGACGCGCGGGCATCACAAATCGAGCTTGCGGTGCGCGACCTGATCGACCAATTCGATACGCCGGTCGACATGCCCGATGCCGCGCTGTTTCGCTACCGCGTTCCGGCACTCTCGGAGGACGGCTCCTGTTCGCTGCTCGATGAACTCGATCCGACACCCTACGATCTTGCCGTCGTGCTGGGCGGGGCGAGCGAGGCTGCCCGGCGCAAGCTCAAGCTGCTCAACATCGTCGTGGCGCGCGGCGCCATGGTCACCGGTGCC
>DASUDU010000399.1:0-5334 GCA_036275435.1 Usitatibacteraceae bacterium
GGCGACAAAGCCGGGGACGTGATTGGTTTGGGCGTCTGCGTGCATGGATCCTCGCGGCTGTGCGTCTCAGGCGGGGGCCGGATTCAGTTTCGAGTTCCTGCGCCCCCACAGGAAGTAGGCGACAACGGCTAGCGTCATCCAAACGCCGAATACGGCAAAGGTGTTTCGCGACAGGTCTTTCATGATGTACAGGCAAGAGGCGATGCTGGCCAGCGGGATCGCCCAGGGGCCGAACGGCACGCGAAAGCCGCCGGTGCGCCCCAGTTGCATGCGCCGAACCACGGGAATGGCCGCGGAAACCACGGCAAATGCCACCAACGTGCCCATGCTGACCATGTCCCACAAAAAACCGGAATCGACCGTTCCGGCAATCAGTCCGACGATGAGGCAGACGATGACGGTGTTGACCACCGGAGCATGTGACTTGGCGTCCACTTGCGAGAAGGCCCTGCCGACCAGACCGTCGCGGCTCACCGCATACAGGATGCGCGTTTGCCCGTAGATCGACGCGAGTGTGACGCTGAATACCGAGATAACCGCGCCCAGCGAAAGCACGATCGACGGCCAGGTCAATCCGGTGACATCCTTGAGGATCACCGCAAGCCCTGCCTCCTGCCCTTCGAAACGCGCCGCCGGCTGCGCGCCAACCGCCGCAACGGCGACCAGCAGGTAGCAAAACGTCACCGTCAGCAGCGCCACGAGGATGGCCAGCGGCACGTCGCGCTGCGGGTTCTTTGCCTCCGCGCCGCCGGTCGCCACGGTGTCGAGGCCGATGAAGGAAAAGAACACGGTTGCCGCCGCGGCGGTCACGCCGGCCATGCCTGCGTGCCCCTTGCTGTTGTCGGTGTTGAAAAACGGCGCGAGGTTTTCGCTGCTGAAACCGGTGAACGCGACCCCGGCAAAGAACACCAGGATGGCGATCTTCACCAGCACCATCACCGTATTGACGCCTACCGACTCGCGAACGCCGCGCAGCAGCAGGATTCCGCACAAGGCGACCAGCACGACCGGGGGCAGGTTGAAGCGGTCGAAATGGAATTCAACGCCGTTCTTGGCGTCGACAATCATCGGCGAACGCAGCCACTCGGGGATCTGCCAGCCGAATGCGTTGTCGAGGAAGTTGTTCAGGTAGGCCGACCAGCCGATCGCGGTGGCACTGCCTGCCAGTCCATACTCGAGCAACAGGCAGGCGGCGACCACGTAGGCAACGAATTCGCCGATCGTGGCGTAGACAAAGGTGTAGGACGAACCGGAACCGGAGATGCGCGCCGCAAGCTCGGCATAACAAAGCGCGGTCAGCCCCGCCGTAACCGCAGCGATAACGAATGACAGGATCACCGAGGGTCCCGCCTTGGGAACTGCCTCGGCCAGCGCAAAGAAGATGCCCGTGCCGATGGTCGCGCCGACACCGAGCATGGCGAGCGAGAAAACGCCGAGCGTACGCTCCAGTTTCTCGCTGCCGGCCTGCTCGTCCTTGCCCTGCGGTTTCTTGCGCAGCAGTTGTTCGCCCAGCGAGGGTGCGCTCATTGCGGATGATCAGATGCCAAAGCGCACACTCTAGCATCGGTCCGGCGCCGCGCAGCGCCGGGCCAAGTCACCGCCCCTGGCGGCCGGTTGCAAAGATCGGCTTCAGGACCTGCAGGCGCTGTTGGGAACCGTCGCGGCCGGCCCGGTGCAAAACGCAAAGGGCACGATGTAGCAGCCGGCGGCTCCCGAAGGCGAATTGGCCAGCAGCTTGGCGCCCAGCAGCCCGGTCAGGGCGGCTTCGCCGAACATCTTGTGCGGCGTGGCGTAGACCAGGGTCTTGCCGACGATTTCCCCGGCGCGGTCGATGCGCACCGCCACGTCCGCAGCGCCCTCGATGCCGCGGGTACTGGCAGCCTCCGGGTAATCGATGGTCGGCCGCACCTGCCAGGAGAATTTCGGCGTGGACTTGGCGGCGGCGGGGTTTTGCCTGGCCATCGAAACCGAGACGCTGGGTTTGCCGTCTTTCTCGTCGAACCAGACGAACATCGACTGTTTTTGTGCCACCGGCGCGCATTGCTGCTCGGAAACCGCCGGACGAAAGCGCCACAGTTCGATCACCTGGCGAACCGCGGCAACAAAGCGCTCGCTGCCCGACGGCGTCGGAATGTCGATTCCCTCCAGGCGGCCATCGGCCGTCACGGTGCCGTTGATGCGCACCTCGGTCGCCCGGGCCCCCGGCACGAACCCGGGGTACTCCGGCGCCACGATCAGGACCGGGCTGGCGAAGCCGTCGTTGGCGGATACGGCTCGCACGTCGGCGGCGACCGCCTGCGCGGCAGAGGCAAACGCGCCTGCAAAGAGGCCGGCAATCAATGCAACAGCGTGGGTTTTCATTTGTCTCCTCCAGCTCAGATCCATCCAAGGGAACAACAGCCATGCGGCTGCCGCAAGCGACTATTTTGCTGCAAGTCAGGAATTCGCGCCGCAGTAGTTCAGATGCGCGTCAGCGCGGCAATGCGCTCGCGCAGCGATTCCCCGGGCATGGCGCCGTTGCCGGCGCTCATGTTGTCTCGCAGGTGCTCCACTTTCGACGTTGCCGGAATCGCGCACACGATCGCGGGGTGCGCGACGACAAACTTGAGCAGCAACTGGGCCCAGCTGGTGCACCCGACCTCGGTCGCCCAACCCGGCAAGGCTTGCCCCTTGAGCTTGCGCAGCAGCTCGCCACCGGCAAACGGCCGATTGGCGATCACCGCGATTCCACGCTCCCGCGCCATCGGCAACAGGCGCCGCTCGGCGGCGCGCTCGGCCACCGAATAGTTGATTTGCAGGAAGTCGACGCGGTGCCGCTGCAAAACCTGTGCGACGGCATCGTATACACCTTCCGTGTAATGCGTGATGCCGATCGATCCCACCGCGCCGTCGCGCTTCCAGTCCGCCAGCGTTTCCAGATGCGTATCGACGTCGACCAGATTGTGCACCTGCATCAAGTCGATCGGGCGCGCGCCGAGCTTGGCCATCGATGCGCGCATCTGTTCGATGCCGGCAGCCTTGCCGCGCGTCCAGACCTTGGTGGCGATGAACAGCCGCTTGCGCAGGCCGAGACCGGCGATCAGGTCGCCGGCCACCTCCTCGGAACGGCCATACATAGGCGAGGAATCGATCACCGATCCGCCGAGCGCGGCAAATTCCTTCAGCACTTGCGCGAGCGGAGCACGCGCCGCCGCATCCGTTCCGACGTCGAAACTCTGCCACGTACCGAGGCCGATCACCGGCAATTCGAGTCCGCTGCCGCCGGCTTTCTTGCGCAGCACCGCCGCAGAAGCATCAGTTGGCATTGCAGCGGCACGCAGGGCCAGCAAGCCCATTCCCAGGCCGCCGGCGATTGCCTTCAGGACCCCGCGTCGTGTTTCCATGGTTCGGCTGTTCCCCTGCTGCGTCGTCGACAATTTCACTTTACCGGGCCAAGACCGGCAATGCCGCCGCGGAAGCTGCGCCTTCGCAGGAATCCGCATCATCCGAAGGCTTGATTGGGCGATTATCGTGCAAACTTAAGGAGAACCAACCCGACCGTGCAATCCGCGCAGCCGGACCATCCAACTCGCGATGGGAACGATGTTCCAAACTGGCGCTCCATCGAACATGGCACTGATGCGCGCAACTGCGTTGCTGCGGCGATGCCTCGCCGCAGCGACCCTTCCCTGCCTGCTCTGGACTCCGTTTGCAGCTTGGTCTTTGCCTGGAGATGCGGAGCGGGATGCGCAGGCCGAAATCGACCGGCTGGAAAAGGCGGGGGCAAGCATCCGCGCCATCCATGTCCACACCGGGGACATCTTCGATCTGGACAACCCTGCTGAAAACAACGCATTGTTCCGGCTTGCCAATTGGCTGCACATCGAAACGCGTCCCGAGTTGGTGCGGCGCGCGCTGCTGTTTCGCGAAGGGCAGCGCCTGTCGCGGCAGCGCATCGAGGAAACCGAGCGGCAATTGCGCAATCTGCGATTCCTGTACGACGTGCAAATACGCGCGATCGCGGTTGATGGCAACCAGGCGGACATCGAGGTGCGAACCCGCGATACCTGGAGTCTTAACGCCAGCGCAAGCGGCTCGCGGGCCGGCGGCGCCAGCAAGACGAGCGTGGAGATCTCCGAGGTCAACTTTCTTGGCAGCGGAACCTCGATTGGCCTAGCGCACAAGTCGGACTTCGAGCGCAAGGGCCGTCAATGGGAAATCGGCCATCCGCGCCTTCTGGACGGCCATACCGAACTTCGCCTGCTGTCCGGTTCGTTCAACGACGGTTCGCGGCGCTATGCGTCGCTGATCCGGCCGTTTGAATCGCTGGACGGGCGCTGGTCGGCCGGCGTGCAATGGGACGACCAGGACCGCATCGACAGCCGCTACGAGGCAGGCGAGCTGGTGGCCGAATACCGCCGCCGCGCGCGCAGGGGTGAGTTGCTTGGTGCGATTTCCGGCGGGCTGATCGATGGCACCACTCGCCGCATCGGCGCCGGCTTCCTGCTTGCCGATGACCACTATCGACTTGAACCTGGCCGCACGCCCCCGCTCGAGCTTCCGGTGGACCAGAATACGCGCGCGCCGTTCGTCCGCCTCGAGTGGCTCGAGGACCGCTTCTTGCGCACCAGCAACCGCGATCTGATCGGCCGGCCCGAATTTCTCGACATGGGCACCAGCGTGAGACTGCAGGTTGCGCGCAGCGTGCGCGCATTCGGCGCAACGCGCGCGGACTGGCTGCTCGAAGGCGCCGTGCGGCGCGGCTTTGAGCCGCGCGACGGCCATAACCTGCTGGTTCAGGGTGCCGTTGCCCGCCGCCCTGCAAGTACCGGCAGTGCGTATGAGCTGTTTTCAGCGCAGGCGCGCTACTTTGTGCCGCAAGGCGGGAATTGGCTGTTGTACTCCTCCGCGGCATTGGACTGGAACCGCAACGGCGGCAGGGCTGACCAGTACTACCTTGGCGGCAACAATGGACTACGTGGCTATCCGGCCCGTTACCTGTCCGGCCAGCGCCGTGCGCTGGCCACGATCGAGCAACGCTACTACAGCGATGCCTATCCGTTCCGGCTGTTTCGCGTTGGCGCTGTCGCCTTCCTCGACGCCGGCCGCGCCTGGGGCGGCACAAGTGCGACTGCGGCCAACCGCGGCTGGCTGGCCGATGCCGGGTTCGGATTGCGCATCTCGCTGGACCGCGCCGCGTTTGCCAACGTGTTGCACCTGGATGTCGCGCGCCCGCTGCGAAGCCGCGAAGGCATCAAGTCGCACCAGTTCCTGGCGCGCACCGAGTTCAACTTCTAGATTCGCTGGCCCTCCCACCTGCGTCGTTCGCACTGGGGTGCAGGCTTTTTTGGGAAA
>DASUDU010000400.1:0-2749 GCA_036275435.1 Usitatibacteraceae bacterium
CGACTGGTCGAAGTCGAAAAAGTCGCCGTGCTGGCGTTCCAGGAGGTCAAGTCGCGGGCCGTGATCGAGACGGTGTTGGGAAAACATGCGGCGCGCTTTGAAATCTGCGTCGCCGTGCACGACGCATTCCAGACCATCGCCTTTGCCTGGGACAAGGGCGTGACGTCCAAGCCCGGCATCTGTACCACGCACAGCGCGCTGGCCATCAAGGACCCGCCGGCCGACCCCGCGGCATTCCGCCGTGTGCGCCCCGGCCTCGCCCTGGAACTGATGATCAACGGCGCGCCGGTGACCTTCATGAACGTGCATCTGAAATCCGGCTGCGCGAACATCGTCGCCACCGAACGCTACCCGGCACGGCTGCTGACCGATGCCAACGACGCGTGCGAAACGCTGAATCGCCAGGTGCCGCTGCTGGAGGATTGGCTCGACGGCATCGCCGCCAAAACGCCGCGGCTGGTGTGGCTCGGCGACTTCAACCGGCGCATCGACGAGGAAGCTGCGGCCAACATCCCAAAGAACCAGGTGCGCAGCGACGGCAGCGACGCGACCGGCCCCAACAAGGTTGGCGCCGACGGCAAGGTGGCGACGAAATACCTGTGGCCGGAATTGTCCGACGGCAAACCGACCTTGCATCAGGTGCCGCTCGCCACGACTGACAGCGGCTGCACCGGCTTCCAGGGCCTCGATCACATCGTCATCAGCGATGCGCTCAAGGCCATCAATCCGGCTACGCTGACTTCGCGCAAGATTCCGGTGGCAACTGAACCCGGGCAGCCGATCGAGACCAGCGACCATTGCCCAAGGGTGGTGAAACTCGTCCTTTAGCCGTTTACGCGGCGGCGCTGCCCCTGTGGCGCCATCACGCGCTCGACCACGCCAAAACCCGCCTCGATCAGCAATGCCATCGCCGCCACCGGCACCGCTCCGGCCAATAGCAGCGCGTGGTCGTTGAGGGCCAGGCCGGTGACGATGCGTTCACCGAAGCCGCCGGCACCGATGAAGGCGGCAATGGTCGCAGTGCCCACGCCGATCACGGCGGAGGTCTTGATGCCGGCGAGGATCGTGGTTCGCGCAAGTGGCAGTTCCACCCGCATGAGCGTGTGGCGCGGCGTCATGCCCAGCGAGTACGCGGCCTGGATCATGCCGCGCGGGATTTGGGTCAGGCCGGCGTGGGCATTGCGAACGATCGGCAACAGCGCGTAGATGGCCAGCGCGATGAAGGCCGGCAGGAAACCGATGCGGCCGGTGAGCGGGATGAGTATCGCCAGCAGGGCCAGCGCGGGAATGGTCTGCAACACACCGGTGGTGCCGAGGATCACCGCGCCCAGGGGCGGATACTTCGCAGCCGCCACGCCAAGGGGGATGCCGATGAGCACGCTCACGGCCAGGGACAAGAACACCAGCGCGCAATGTTCGACAGCCAGGCGGCCCAGGTCGGCGCCGAGCAATGCACGCCAGAACCCGCGCTCGCCCGTGCGCACCACAGCAAGCTCCCTTGCCGGCGTACCAGCGCCCGCTGCACCGGCGCGCTGGGCAAGGAACGCCGCGGCAACCTCGGCAAAACCCTTTTTTTCCAGTTCCGCCGCGGCGTTCATGCCACGCATGGCGTCCTCCGAGATGCGTCCTTCGAGGGTCCCGATCGCTGCCCAGGCCTGCGGAAATCGCGCCGGCAGGTCGGCCTTGTGCAACAGCAGCGCGTCGTAGCGCGGGAAGTAGGCCGCATCGTCCTGCAGCACAACCAGCTGGTGGGCGCCGATTTTGGCATCGGTGGAATAGATGTCGATCACGTCCACCTCGCCCCTCGCGATGGCTTCGTAAGCCAGGCCGTGATCGAGGCCGCGCGGCGTGGCCCACGGCAGCCCATAGGCTGCCTTGAGACCGGCCCAACCGTCGGCGCGGCCGATGAATTCCTGTGTGAGTCCCAGGCGCAGACCGGGATGGTTCTTCAAGTCCGACAGGCGCGTGACGCCGGTTTGGCGCGCGCGCTCGCCGCGCATCGCCAACGCATAGGTGTTGTTGAAGCCGAGCGGCACGGAGGCGACCAGGCCCATCGGCGAAAGACGACGGTTCAATTCGGCCAGCGGCGGCACGCTGTCCAGCTTGAGGATCTCGCGCGCGATGGTGCCGCTGTACTCGGGGTAGACATCGATGCTGCCGGCG
The DNA here is from genome assembly GCA_036275435.1 of Usitatibacteraceae bacterium. GTDB lineage: Bacteria > Pseudomonadota > Gammaproteobacteria > Burkholderiales > Usitatibacteraceae > UKL13-2. Next base: position 2,164 of record DASUDU010000400.1, read on the forward strand.
GACAGGGCGTTGAGCACGATCGCGGTGTTGCCGAGCCCCTGCCGGTGTTCCGCCGCGGTGCCCGCGCCCACGGCCACCTGGCGGACCACTTCCGCCAGCACGTAGGATTCGGTGAATCGCTTGGAGCCGACGCGCAACGCGCCCGCATCGGCCGCGAGCCCCGCGCCGGCGAACAGCGCGATCGGCAGCACCAGCGCACGTCGCCATGCAGTCAGGATGATCATGCGTCTGGCTCGAGCGAATGGTGCGCGGGGTTCATGGCACCGCGATTGTGCCATCACGTCATCGGTTTGAGACCTTCGAGCAGGGTTGGCAGCAATTCAGCCACCGTGGGGTGGATGTGCATGGTGCGGTTGACATGGGTATACGGCAGGCCCGCGGCCATCACCGCCAGCAGTTCCTGCACTACTTCGTCGCCGTGCACGCCGAGGATCGCCGCGCCAAGGATGCGTTGGGTCTCCGCGTCCACCGTGACCTTCATGAAACCCTGCGTTTCGCCCATTTCGCGCGCGCGGCCCACCCGGGTCATCGGCATTTTGGCCGTGAGGGCGCGAACGCCGGATTCGCGCACCGCGCGATCGGTCAG
>DASUDU010000401.1:0-3651 GCA_036275435.1 Usitatibacteraceae bacterium
ATGTCGGTGACGGTCCCGCTGCGCATCTCTTCGCCATGCGACATGCTGGCGAGGATTTTTTTCACCGTGAAGTAATCCAGGTATGCCGGCACGATCTTCAAGCCCAACAGCACCACCACGCCGGCGACGGCGAAATAGAACATCAACGCGATGAAACCCGCGCCTGCCTGCTTTTTGAGATTCGCTGGGAAACGCCTCATGCTGGTTCCTTTGCAAAGGAGAAGTTCTTCTTCGACCAACCGCCTATTCGATCGCATCGCCGATGCGCTTGGGTGCGCTGAAATTCATCCAAATGCGGACTGCCTTCCCGACGATGTTGCGCTCGGGGACAAAGCCCCAGTACCGGCTGTCATCGCTGTTGTCACGGTTGTCGCCCATCATGAAGAAATGGCCGGGGGGAACCGTGCACGAAAAACCGTCGTTATTGTATTCGCAATTCTCGATGTAGGGAAAGCGGCGTACCCCGGACAGGCGGACGCCGGGAATGTCCGTGTCCATGTACACGTGGTGAGCCCGATCGCCCAGCACCTCCCTGTAGCTGTCAAAGCGGCGCATGCCGAGGTTTTCGTCGACGCGGGTTTGCGTGCCGGTGCTCACGGTATCGACCGCCCGGCCGTTGATCGACAGGCGCTTGTCGCGGTAGGCAACCTTGTCTCCGGGAAGGCCGACGACGCGCTTGATGAAGTCCTTGTGCGGGTCGACCGGGTAGCGGAAGACCATCACATCGCCGCGCTTGGGCGCGTCGCCATCGGTCACTTTCTGGTTGATCACCGGGATGCGGATGCCATAGGTGAATTTGTTGACCAGGATGAAGTCGCCGACCTGCAGGGTCGGCAACATCGACTCCGACGGGATCTTGAACGGCTCATACAGGAAGGAGCGCAACAGAAAAACGATGGCGATCACCGGGAAGAAGCTGCGCGACATCTCCACCACCACCGGCTCGGCCGCGACTGCACGCTTGTGTCTCAGGAAGAAGTGATCGCAGGCCCAGACCACGCCCGTGATGGCCGTTGCCAGCAGCAGGACCGCTGCAAAGCTCATCACCTCCTTGAGCGTCAGCATGCCCATGCAGGCAATGAAGAACACCGGCCAGGCGATTTCCAGCATCGCGGCCATCGGATGCTGCTCGCCATCGGCGGCCGCCATCGCCGTGCCGGCGGCTGCGGGTCTGCGCTTGCCGGCAAACAGGCCCGCAACGATGATCGACCCGGAGATCGCCAGCGCGATCCAGCCCGTCATTTCCCAGTTCATTTCGGCGCTACCCCCATCGTTGTTTTTCCCTCCCGCAAGTATGCGTCGACGCGCCGCTCGCGGCGAATGCGCTGCGATGAACGCCCGGCAGGGCGGCACCAACGGCAGGATCCGGTCATTTGTTGTCGACCTGGAGGATCGCCAGGAAGGCTTCCTGGGGGATCTCCACGCTGCCAACCTGCTTCATGCGCTTCTTGCCGGCCTTTTGCTTTTCCAGCAGCTTGCGCTTGCGCGTGATGTCGCCGCCGTAACACTTTGCCAGCACGTTCTTGCGTAGCGCCTTGATGTTTTCCCTGGCGATGATGTTGGCGCCGATCGCGGCCTGCACGGCAACGTCGAACATCTGCCGCGGAATCAGCTGGCGCATCTTCGCCGCAAGTTCCCGGCCGCGATACTGGCTGCTGGCCCGGTGCACGATTAGCGAAAGCGCATCGACCTTGTCGCCGTTGATCAGGATGTCGAGTTTGACCAGGTCATCGGCACGATACTCCTTGAACTCATAGTCGAGCGAGGCGTAGCCGCGCGAGACCGACTTCAGCTTGTCGAAGAAGTCCATCACGACTTCGTTCATCGGCATGTCGTACTTGAGGATCACCTGCCGGCCGTGGTACTCCATGTTGACCTGCGCGCCGCGTTTCTGGTTGCACAGCGTCATCACCGGCCCGACATATTCCTGCGGCATCAGCATCGTCGCGGTAATGATCGGCTCGCGGATTTCCTCGATCTTGCCCAGGTCCGGCAGCCGCGAGGGATTCTCGATCTCGATCGTCGTGCCGTCCTTCATCGCGACTTGGTAGATCACCGTGGGGGCGGTGGTGATCAGGTCCTGGTCGAATTCGCGTTCGAGCCGCTCCTGGACGATTTCCAGGTGCAGCAGGCCGAGGAATCCGCAGCGGAAGCCAAAGCCCAGCGCCTGCGAGGTTTCCGGCTCGAAGCGCAGCGACGAGTCATTCAATTGCAGCTTGGTCAGCGCGTCGCGCAGGGATTCGTACTGGTTCGATTCGATCGGATACAGCCCGGCGAACACCTGGGGCTTGATTTCCTTGAAGCCGGGCAGGGCCGCCGCGGCCGGCCGCTCGACATGGGTGACGGTGTCGCCGACTTTGGCGTCTTTCAGTTCTTTGATGCCGGAAATGACAAAACCGACGCCGCCGGCGGACAGCTCCTCGCGCGCCTGCGAGCGCGGGGTGAAGACGCCGACCTGCTCGACCAGGTGCTGCGCCCCGGTGGCCATGAGGAGGATCCTGTCCTTCGGCCGCAGGACACCGTCGACCACCCGCACCAGCATGACCACGCCGACGTAGTTGTCGAACCACGAATCGATGATCAACGCCTTCAGCGGCGCCTCGGGGGAACCCTTGGGCGGCGGAATGCGGGCAATGACGCCCTCGATCACGTCATCAATGCCCTGCCCGGTTTTGGCGCTGCACAGGATTGCGTCGTGGGCGTGGATGCCGACGATATCCTCGATTTCCTCGATGACGCGTTGCGGCTCGGCCTGCGGCAGGTCGATCTTGTTGAGCACTGGCGTGACCTCGACGCCCAGGTCGATGGCGGTATAGCAGTTGGCCACGGTCTGCGCCTCGACGCCCTGCGAGGCATCGACCACCAGCAACGCACCCTCGCAGGCCGACAGCGAGCGCGATACCTCGTAGGAAAAATCGACGTGCCCGGGGGTGTCGATGAGGTTCAGCGAATAGGTGCGGCCGTCGCGGGCCGCGTATTGCAGCGCCGCGGTCTGCGCCTTGATGGTGATGCCACGCTCGCGTTCGAGGTCCATCGAATCGAGGACTTGCGCCTCCATCTCGCGGGTGGTCAACCCACCGCAACGCTCGATGATGCGGTCCGCCAGCGTCGACTTGCCGTGGTCGATATGGGCGATGATCGAGAAATTGCGAATGTGATCCATGAATCGGCAAATGGCCGCGCGCGGGCAAGAGCGCCTGCATCGGCGAGCGAAGAACAACCTGCTATTTTACGGCATCGGGACCACTTGCCGCCAATTCAATGTTCGCCGCCGGTTTGTCAGGCGTGCAGCACTTCGACGTGGGCAACGGCGCTGCGGCCGAGCGCGCCCAGGTTGTAGCCGCCTTCGAGCACGGAGACGATGCGCCCTTCGGCATGGCGTTCGGCAAGAGCGACGATTTCCCGGGTGATCCAGGCGTAATCGTCCTCGTGCAGCTTGAGGTAGGCCAGCGGATCGTCGGCATGGGCGTCAAAGCCGGCCGAGACCAGCACCAGTTGCGGCCGAAACGCCTCGAGCGCCGGAAACCAGCTTGCCTTGATGGCGGCGCGAAAGCCTTCGCTGCCGGTGCCAGCCGGAAGCGGCGTCGGGATGATGTGGGAATTGCCGCTGTCGGCACCCGTTCCCGGATAATACGGGTGCTGAAAGCTCGA
>DASUDU010000402.1:0-2237 GCA_036275435.1 Usitatibacteraceae bacterium
GCCGGGACGATGCAATGCAAAGCCAGCTGCGCCATGGTGCCGACCACCAGCGTGCCGCGGGCCCGTGAGGCGGCGCCGGTGACCGCTTCGTCGGCCTGCGCAAGCTGCTCCAGAAGCGGACTGCAGGCTTCAAGGTATTTCGTGCCGTCCGCGGTCAGCGCCAAGCCCCTGTTGTGGCGGTCAAACAGCCGCGAGCCCAGGTTGTTTTCAAGCGCGTTGATCATTTTCGCCACGGCCGGCACGCTGACATCGAGGCGACGCGCCGCCGCGGAAAAGCTTTTCTCCTCGGCGGCGGCAACAAACAGTTCAATCGCGCGCAGCTTGTCCATGGAGATCCAATTGCAGTGCGGTCCGGTTTCGTAAACCAAAAGTTTACGCTGGATGGATACGGCTGTGCCTGTCGGCAGCCGGGCAAAGCCGCTATCGTGGCGCATCCTTGTTGCGGAGACTCCCATGAAACGAAGCCTGCCGACCCTGATTGCCGCACTGGCCGGATTGCTCTGCTGCCTCGCCTCGATACCGGCGCAGGCGTCGTACCCGGACAAGCCGCTTCGCCTGATCGTGCCGTTTCCGGCCGGCGGAGCCTCCGACGTCGCCGCGCGGACAGTCGGCCAGGCACTGGCCAAGGCGCTCGGCCAACCGGTATTGGTTGAAAACCGTCCCGGGGCGAGCGGTGCGATTGCCGCGCAGGCCGTGATGAGCGCGCCGCCCGATGGCCTCACGCTGCTGTGGGCCAGCGCCTCGATGGTGTCCCTGCCGTTCGTGCAACGCACGCCGCCTTACCAGTCGCTCAATGACCTGACGGCCGTATCGATGGTCGGGCGGCTGACCTATTGCTTGTTCGTTCCAGCGTCGCTGCCGGCCAAGAGCGTGGCCGAACTGGTCGCACAGGCGCGCGCCAAACCCGATGCCTTGAGTTATGCAACCGGGTCGCTGGGCGAAATGATGACCGCGGCGCAGTTTCTCAAGGCAACCGGCACGCGCATGGTGCAAGTGCCGTACAAGGGGGGCGCGCAGGCAATGCCGGACCTCGTTGCCGGGCGTGTGCAGGTCAACTTTGGCCCGTTTGCCGGCGGCCAGCCCTTCGTGCGCGACGGCAAGCTGCGCATGCTCGCGGTGCTCGGCGACAGGCGGCATCCGGGCGCGGCGGCGGTGCCGACTCTGGCCGAGGCCGGCATCGGCGGCGTGGGCAGCCCGACCTGGCAGGCGATCTTCGCGCCGCCGGGGACCGCGCGCGCGATCGTTGATCGGCTGGCGCAGGAAATCGGCAAACTTGCCGCCGACGGAATGCTCGGCGACCAGCTGGCCAAACAGGCCGTGGTCGTCGAAACGTCAACGCCTGCGCAGCTTGCCGAAATCGTGAAGTCCGATGCGCGAACCTGGCAGCAATTCGTGCGCGAATACGGCATTCCAAAGGAATGATGGCCTCGGGAATACGGTGCGCAGATGCCCAAGGGTGCAATACTAGTTGGGCTGCGACGCGTGTCTTGTCTGCGGCAGCTTGAAGTCCGCAACCCAACCGCCCGGCGCCAACGCCGGAAAATCCCGAGGAGACCTCTGTGAAAAACCCCCTGTTTGTAGCCGCTGGCCTGGCCCTGTCGATAATCGCCGTTCCGGCGCTGGCGCAGGATCCGGTGAAGGTCGATGCCAAGCACTACAAGGTGGAGTTCGAAAACGATTCGGTGCGGGTGCTGCGCATCACGGTCGGACCGAAGGAGAAGTCGGTGATGCATTCCCACCCCAACGCGGTGGCCGTGTTCCTCACCGATGGCAACATGAAAATGGGTTCGGCTGACGGCAAGTCGGAGGCGCAGAGCGTCAAGGCGGGTACGACGCGTTGGACACCGGCGACGACGCACCTTCCGGAAAATGCAGGTGATAAGGCGTTCGAATTGGTGTTGGTCGAACTGAAAGACAAGGCCGCCAAAAAGTAGGCCGTCCACCGTGCGCGGCGGCCGCGCGCGATAGGCGCGAGGCTGCCCGCGGCGCAATCCGCGTTTGCGGATCGCTTAGACTATGGGCAAGCCGGTCAGGGGCGCCCCGGCGGCATCGTGCGGCCTTGTCGCGGTGCCAACCGGCCCCGGCAATTCTTCTCTACCAACGCGAGTCTTCCATGGCCCACTGGCTGCGATTCGAGCATGGCGGCAACATTGGATTCGGTACGCTGGACGGCGATACTGTCGACGTCCATGCCGGCAATTTTTTTGAAAATCCGCAACCGACCGGTGAGCGCCTGG
>DASUDU010000403.1:0-2415 GCA_036275435.1 Usitatibacteraceae bacterium
CAACAGCAAGGACGAATTGCGCATCGTTCGAGCCGGGCGCAGCCTGTTTGCGCGGCCGCGCATTGCCCTGCATCAGGCCTGGAGCGAAACCAGCCACCTGATCCAGTCGCTGCGCGACAATCCGCAGACGGCGGCCGAGGAATACGCGCGCCTGGCCGATCCGGCGCGCGCTGTGCCTGCGCTTGCCTTGCCGTTCGATCCGGCCGACGACATTGCGGCGCCGTTCATCGCCGCAGGCGCGCGGCCGCGGCTGGCGATCCTGCGCGAACAGGGTGTCAATGGCCAGTTGGAAATGGCGCATGCCTTTGACCGCGTTGGCTTCGAGTGTGTCGATGTGCACATGAGCGACCTGATTGCCGGGCGCCAGACGCTAGCCGGATTCCGCGGCCTTGCCGCTTGCGGCGGCTTTTCCTACGGAGACGTGCTCGGCGCCGGCGAGGGCTGGGCCAAATCGATCCTGTTCAACGCGCGCGCGCGGGCCGAATTCGAGCGGTTCTTCCAGCGCGACGATGTCTTTGCGCTCGGCGTGTGCAACGGCTGCCAGATGATGTCCAACCTCAAGGACATCATCCCCGGCGCGCAGAACTGGCCGCACCTGGAGCGCAACCTGTCCGAGCAATACGAAGCGCGCACCGTCGTCCTGGAAATCGGCGATTCCCCCTCTATCCTGTTCCAGGGCATGCACGGCGCGCGCCTGCCGGTGGCCACGGCGCACGGCGAGGGGCGCGCGGTGTTCGCCGATGCCGCCATGCGCGATGCTGCCCGCTGGCTGTGCGCGGCGCGCTACGTCGATGCGACCGGGCCGGCAGAGTCCTTCCCGGAAAATCCCAATGGTTCGCCGCAAGGCATGACGGCGTTCACCACGCCGGACGGGCGTTTCACCATCATGATGCCGCACCCGGAGCGGGTGGCGCTGAATGTCAACCTGTCCTGGCGCCCGGCAGGCTGGCCGGCCGCCGACGCGGATGGCCGGCCGGCGGCCAGCCCGTGGCTGCGCATGTTCCGCAACGCGCGGGTCTGGGTCGGCTAGTTTTCGAAGCGCGCGCCGAAGGCTTCGGTGTACGCGGCCTCGCCGTACTCGAAATGCTGGTCCTGTGACTCGCCCAGATAGGTCGCCTCGATGGTCACCTTGACATAACGATCCAGGCGTTTCCAGATCGCCCAGGTGAGGGCTCGCGCCACGCTGTCGGCGCGCTCGCCGGCGCGGATCTGCTGCTCGGCCGACAGCGTCAGTGCCGTCGCACCTTTGACCTGGGCACGCTCGACTTCCTCGGGCTTGGCCCAGTGGGCGGTAAACAGTTCCACCACCAGCGGGATTTCGCGCAGCAGCAGCGGCGAGACGCACGCATCCAGCCGGTACAGGCTGCCGGCCTTGGCGAACTGCACGTGGATGGGAACGGTTGATTGACTCATGTCAGGAAATTAAAGCAATCGGATGCGCCGCGCAATCCTATGCAAACCGCTGGAAATGGCATAGCATCGCCAGTTCCCACGGCGCAATCGGGCTATGCAGCGTTACCCCAGGCTCGGGTGCAGCGGCCGCCGCGGCACATTGGCGATGTCGTAGTTAAGCGCGGCAATCAGCAGTTGTCCGCCAAGCAGGATCGGCAGCGCAGCGAGCATCACGGTCCCGGTTGTCGCCGCCTGGCCGGTGGCGATGCTCTCCCACCAGTGCCACGCACCCCAGGCCGACCCGGCCAGCACCAGCAGCGCTCCGAGGCTCAGTTGCACCGTTCCGGCGTTGAAGTCGCGCAGAAAGTAGGCGTAGAACACTCGCTTCAGGACACGCGTGACGTAGCGCAACGGAAAGTCGGTCAGGACCTTGCCGATCCGCAGGCTCGAGGGCGCACCTTCATAGATCGCGTCCATCGGCACGTCGCGGACCACGGCGCGCAAGGTGCCCAGCCGGAACAGCATGTCGCTTTCGAAGAAATAACGCGGTGACAGTTTCTCCAGCGGAATCATGCGCAGGACGCGCGCGTGGATCGCCGTGTAGCCGTTGGTCGGGTCCATGATGTCCCAGTAGCCGCTGGACATCTTGTTGACCAGCGACAGCAGCGAATTGCCCAGCAGACGGATCACCGGCATTCCCTTCAGGGAATCCAGGCGGAAGAAACGGTTGCCCTTGGTGTAATCGGCACGGCCTTCGGCGATCGGGCGCACGAACTGGTCGATCAGCGCCGGGTCCATTTGTCCGTCGGCGTCGATCTTCACGACCACATCCGCGCCCGCGGCGAGGGCGGCACGATAGCCGCTGGCCATGGCCGCGCCGACGCCCAGGTTGCGCGCGTGGGCAATCACCGTGACGCGCGGGTCATTGCGGCCCGCGGCAAGCTGCCCGGAATGGTCCGGGCAGGCATCATCCACCACGAACACGTGCCGCACACCCTCGGGGATGCGCTCGAGCACACCGCC
>DASUDU010000404.1:0-6441 GCA_036275435.1 Usitatibacteraceae bacterium
GCCGCGCGCAGCGTGCGCCCGGAGTGCAGCACGTCGTCGACCAGGATGATGTGGCGGCCCTCGACCGGGAACGGGATGTCGGTGGCTTTTTTCTGCGGATGCAAGCCGATGCGCGCGAAGTCGTCGCGGTGTAGTGTCACCGCGAGCGTGCCGAGCAGGGGCGGCGGATCGAGCCGCGCGCGCAGCTTCTCGGCCACCCAGGCCCCGCCGCTGTGGATGCCGACCAGCGCGGTGCCGGCGTCGAGCCGGCCGATTTGCCGCGCCAGGGTTTCGACCAGCGCGTCGCCATCAAGCTGCATGGGCCCGCCCCTGCTGCTCGAACCACGCCTGCAGGATGACCTGCGCCGCGACCGCGTCGAGCGCGGCGTCGCGCCGCGGTCCGCGCACGCCTTGCGCCGCCAGGCGCTGCCCGGCTTCGGCGGAACTGAGCGTTTCGTCGACGTACTCCACCGGCAGGCGGAAGGCCTCGCGCAGCCGGTTGCCGAACTTGTGCGCAAGCCGCGCCACCGGGTGGGCGCGGCCATCCGGGTAACGCGCCTCGCCGATGACCAGGCGCGCCGGCTGCCATTCGGCGACCAGCGGCGCGATCGCCTCCAGGCGCGCGCGGTTCGATTCGACATGCAGCGTGGCCAGCGCCGCGGCGCAGCGCGTGACGCTGTTGCCAACCGCGACGCCGATGCGCTTTTCGCCGAAATCGAAGGCCATCAGGGTTTCCTCAGGCATGGCCGGCGGTATCCGAAAGCGAGCCGTAGTCGACACCGAGCAGGCCCATCGCCGCTCCAAGGCGTTGCTCGGCCGGCAGGTCGAAGACCAGGCTCGGGCGCGCCGCGACCGTCAGCCAGCCATTGCGCTTGATTTCGTCCTCGAGCTGGCCCGGCGCCCACCCGGCATAGCCCAGGGTGACCAGCACGCGCGACGGGCCGCTGCCCGCGGCCATCGCCTCAAGGATGTCGCGCGAGGTGGTCAGCCCGGTGTGCGCATCGATCCTGAGCGTCGAACTCCACGCGCCGAGCGGTTGGTGCAGCACGAAGCCGCGGTCGACCAGCACCGGGCCGCCGAAGTGCACGCTGGCGGATTTGAGGTGTTCGTCATCGAGCGCGATCTCGACTTGCTCGAACAGGTTGCCCAGGCTGACGTCGATCGGCTTGTTCACCACCAGGCCGATGGCGCCGCGCTCGGAGTGCTCGCAGATCAGGGTCAGCGTCTTGGAAAAATACGGATCGACCATGCCGGGCATGGCGATGAGGAAATGGTTGGTAAGATCGACGCTGTCCACAGAAGCGCTAATTTTACACCGTCGCCAGGAGTACCATGCCCAAAACCCAGCCTGGCGCCGCGCCGCAAGGCGATGCCGCACTGTTCTGGTTTCGCCGCGACCTTCGCCTGTCCGACAACGCCGGCCTGAACCGCGCGCTGCAGGCGTCGCGCCGCGTCCACGCGGTGTTCGTGTTCGACCGGGAGATCCTCGACGCGCTGCCCTCGCGCGCCGATCGGCGTGTCGAATTCATCTGGCAGTCGGCGGCCGAATTGCAGGCGGCGCTGCGTGCCGCTGGCGGCGAACTCATCGTGCTGCACGACCACGCGCGCACGGCAATCCCGGCACTGGCCGCAAGGCTCGGCGTGGCCACGGTGTTCACCAACGAAGACTACGAGCCGCGGGCACGCGCGCGCGACGCGGCGGTTGCCGTGGCGTTGCAGGCGGCCGGCATCGGCTTTACAGCCTGCCAGGATACGGTCATCGTCGCGCCCGAAGCGCTACGCACCGGCGGCGGCAAGCCGTACACCGTCTTTACCCCGTACAAGAACGCCTGGCTGAAAACGCTGCGCGCCGGGGACCTCGCCGCCCACGCCAGCGAGGACCACCTAGATCGCCTCGCCCGTCCGGCGAAGCCGGCTGTGCTGCCGACCCTGGCCGCACTGGGCTTTGAAGAAACCGGGCTCGCGGCGCTGGGCATCACCGGTGGGTCGGCCGCCGCGCGGCGGGTCGTCGAAGATTTCCTCGCGCGCCTCGATGACTACGATCGCGCCCGGGACTTTCCGTCAGTCAAGGGCGTTTCCTACCTGTCGGTGCACAACCGCTTCGGCACGATCTCGATCCGCACGCTGGCCGGCACGGCCTATCCGCTGATGCTCAAGGGCAATGCCGGCGCCGCCGTCTGGCTCTCGGAGCTGATCTGGCGCGATTTTTATTTCCAGATCCTCTGGCATCACCCGCATGTGGCGCACGCACCGTTCAAGCCGGCCTATGCGGCAATCGCCTGGGAAAACAACGCCGCGCTGTTCCGCGCCTGGTGCGAGGCGCGCACCGGATTCCCGCTGGTCGATGCGGCGATGCGCCAGTTGAACCAGACCGGCTACATGCACAACCGCCTGCGCATGGTGGTGGCCAGTTTCCTGACCAAGGACCTGCTGGTGGACTGGCGCTGGGGCGAGCAGTACTTTGCCGACCACCTCAACGACTTCGACCTCGCGGCCAACAACGGCGGCTGGCAATGGGCCGCTTCGACCGGCTGCGATGCGCAACCCTACTTTCGCATCTTCAACCCGGTCAGCCAGTCGCAGCGCTTCGACCCGCACGGCAAGTTCATCCGCCGGTACGTTCCGGAACTGCAGGCCGTTCCCGACCGGTACATCCACGCGCCGTGGACCCTGCCACCGCTGGAGCAACAGGCGTGCGGCGTGGTCGTCGGCCGCGACTATCCGCGACCGATCGTCGATCACGCGCTGCAGCGGGACAAGGCGCTGGCGATGTACAAGGCGGCGCGGGGCTGAGCGCCGGCCGCGTTTTCGCAACCGCTCATGGGCCGGCGGGCCGCCGGTAGATCTGCGGATCGTGGATTTCCATCCACAAATGCGGCGCGGTAAACGGCGTGAAGCCGTAGCGCGCGTACAGGCCGTGGGCGTCGGAAGTGGCGAGGATGAATCGGCGCAAACCCTGCAGATCCGGGTGCTCAAGCACGCAGGCGATCAGCCACTTCGACAAGCCCTTGCCGCGATGCGGCGGCAGGATGAACACGTCGCCCAGGTAGGCCACGGTGGCGCGATCGGTGGTGACGCGGGCAAACCCGGCGAACGCACCGTCGGCGCGCAGCGTGAACGGGATCGAGTGGGCGACCGCCTTTTCGACGATGTGGCGCGGGATCCCCCGGGCCCAGTACGATTCCTCGCTCAACCAGCGGTGCACGGCATCGATGTCGGCATCTTCCAGCGCGCAAGTGATGCTGAATCCGGCGCGATCCCAGCGCGGCGCGCTCATCGAAGGCCCGTCACCGGCCGGCCAGTTCGGCGCTCTTGCGGATGTGCGCGACCGCTTCGTCGCGCCGGCCAAGCTGCTCCATGAGCCGCGCCAGCGTCATGTGTGCGTCCAGGGTCGGTTGCAGCGCCACGCTGGCCTCGAGGTAGCTCTGCGCCTTGCCCCACAGCGACTGGCGCATGCACAGCTTGCCCAGCGCGCCCAGCAGCACGGCGTCGCGCGGTTCGCGCCGCAGCCACTGCTCGGCATGGTCGATCTGCGCCAGCGTCTGGTCGGTCACGCAATCGCCGTAGAGGCCGGCGAGCAGCGGCTCCCACTGGCCGGCACCGCGCCGCTCGATCGCCTCTTCGAGGACCTCGCGCGCTGCCGCGCCCTCGCCGATGCCCATCAGGCGCCGCGCCACCGCCGCAACCATCGCCGGCTCGAAGCGCGACCCGGAGCCCATGCCGCGCCACGCGGCGAGAATCGGCTCGCGCGCCGCCGGGCGCGTGGCGACGAGGTTGATTTCGGCGTTGAGCCGCAATTGCTGCGCCGCGCCCTCGGGCAGCAAGCCCGAGCGGGTCAGCGGCTCGAGCGTGGCGAGCACGTCGTCCCAAGCCTTTTCGGCCATTTCGGCTTCGACCTTCATCTTCAGCACGCCGGGGTTTTTCGGATCCTCGGCGGCCAGCGACTTGAGCAGCGCCAGCGCCTCGGGTGCGCGGCCATCGGCCAGCAGCATGTACGCCTTCGAGGCATCGCGCATGTGCGCGCCATGTTCGCCGCGGATCGAATCGAGGTACGGCACCGCCGCGGTGGTATTACCGCCTTCATGCGCGGCCCAGGCCGCCAGCGCCGCTGCAAGGTCGCGCGTCTCGTCATGGCCCATCGCTTCGCGCGCCTTGCCTTCGGCGTCCTTGAAACGGCCGGAAAACAGCAGTTGCAGGCTGGAAAAAACCTTGTCGCGCGCGCCGTTGCGCGCGGCTTCGATCCGCCGCCGCTCGATCTCGCGCGGCAGCGCCCAGGCCTTTTGGCCGACCCGGATCAGGAAATACAGTGCAAGGAACGCCAGGAAAACCAGCGCGATGAACATCATCACCGACAGTTCGATGCGCCAGGGCGGCACGACCATGACCACGTAGCCGGAGCCGTGCCGGCCGGCCAGCGCAATGGCCACCGCAACGGCGGCCAGGCCGAAAAAGCCCAGAGCCCAGCGGACCGGACGGCTGAGCATGGCCGCTAGCGCGCCGGACGCTCGCGCGCGGCGCGCGCCGCGCGCACGGCGTTGAGGCTGGCGGTGATGTCGGGTGTGGCGATCGACAGCGGGTTGTCGGCGAGCTGGCGGAGCAACTGCTGCGCGTTCTGGTTGACCTTGGCCTTCGGGTCGAAATAGCGGCCGAGCAGCTCGCGCGCGACCTTGAGGTCTTCCTTGTAATTAACCTCGTCGCGGGCGATCAGCGCGGTGCGCGCCGCGAGCAGCCGCAGCTTCAGGTTTTCCCGCAAGAAATAGCTTTGCCTGGGCGCAATGAGTGCCGGGTCGCCGGCGTTGATTTCGCGGATGCGGATGAGTTCCTTCATTTCCTGCCAGAAGTCGCGGGCCAGCCGCGCGACCCAGGTCTCGCCGGCAGCCGCAGGTGCGGCCTCGCGATTGAGCTCCGCAACCGGCACGTCCGGCACCGCCAGCGGCAGGGTCGGCACCAGCGTCATCAGGTTGTCGAGCTTGACGCTGATTCCCGCGCTGTCAAGGATCGGCAGCGCCTTGAGCCGCTCGCTGTCCTGGTTGATCGCGCGCCGCAAGTTGACCAGGTGCGGCTTGTCGGACCGCACCAGGCGCTGGTCTGCCGCCTGCAAGGCGATCAGTGCCGAGCGCACGTTACCCGCCAGGGTCAATTCGCGACTGGCAATGTTGAGCGTTTGCTCGATCTCGGCGAGCAACCATTCGTCCGGCGCGCGCGCCAGTTCGCGGGTCATTTCTTCCAGGGCGACGCGCTGGCCCTGGATTTCGCCAAGCTTGCCTTCGAGCTGCGCAAGGTGGTTTTGCTGGTCTTTCAGATCCTTGCCGAGCTGCTCGAGCGCGCGCTGCGCCTGCTTTTGCAATTCCGCCTGCTCGCCCAGCTTGGCGCCAAGCTGCTGGCGCAGCGCGTCCTCGGCATCGTTGGAATGCCAGGCCACAAACAGCACCGCCGCCAGCGCCACGAGCGCGGTGACCAGGGCAGCGAGCGGCAATGCGCGCGAGGGCTGGAGGGAGTTCATGGGTCGATTCTACGGGCGCGCATGCGGATACAGAGCGCTCAACGCGGCAATGGTTTCCGGCGCCGACAGCGCAGCCACCTCGACGCGGGTAAACCCCAAGGACCTGGCATGCGCGGCGATGCGCGGATGCGGAACGATCCAGGCGGCGCGGCCCAAGGCATCCCCGGCCGCGGCCAGCGCGGCGCGCGCGTGCTCGAGGCTTTCCACGGACGCGACGTGGATCGCCACCCGCCCGGGCGCGCGCAAGGCCTCCAGCGCGGCATCCCGCGCGGTGTCCGCGATTGGCGCGGCGCGGCGCGCATAGCAAACCAGCGGCAGCACCGCAGCTCCGCGCGCGCGCAAGGTGTTCTCGATCAGCGTGCGCCCGCCCGAGGCGCCCTCGCCCTTGACCAGCACGAAGCGCGCGCCCTGGACGCTTTTGAGGTCCGGGTGCGCCAGCAAGTGCTCGCTGTCCTCGCCGCCCTCGGGGACGGCGACGTCGCCAAACCCGGCCGTGCGCAGCGCGTGTGCGGTGGTCGCGCCGACCGCATAGGCGCGGCGCTCGCGCGGCCAGCCGGCGGCGACGAGCAACGGCGCCCCGCACTCGGCGGCGTTGCGGCTGACGAAAATGGCGGCACGGGCATCGCTTGCCGCGCCTGGATCGAGGGTGGCCGGCAGCGGCGTGATCGCCAGAACCGGCATTTCGATGACCGCGGCGCCGGCCGAGAGCAGCGCATCGCGCATGGCATCCGATTGCGTGCGGGCACGCGTGAGGATCGCGGTCAGCCCGCCCAGCTTCGCGGCGGCCCCGGTGCTCACGGGCGCGGCGCGGACGCGTGGCGCGACAGTTGCGCGAGGATTTCGCCCCCGCCCAGCGCCATCAGCGCCTCGGCCAGCCCCAGCCCGATCGCCTCGGCATCGGCGCTCGATCCGGACGCCGAACGGCGCAGGTGCCGGCTGCCGTCTGGCAGCGCAATGAA
>DASUDU010000405.1:0-3133 GCA_036275435.1 Usitatibacteraceae bacterium
CGTCGGGCCGGCGGGCACCGGCAAGACCTACCTGGCGGTTGCTTGCGCGGTCGATGCGTTCGAGCGCGACCTCGTCAAGCGCATCGTGCTGACGCGGCCGGCGGTCGAGGCCGGCGAGAAGCTCGGTTACCTCCCGGGAGATCTTTCGCAAAAGGTCGACCCCTACCTGAGGCCGCTCTACGACGCGCTCTATGACCTGCTCGGCTTCGACAAGGTCAATCGCATGTTCGAGCGCCAGCAGATCGAAGTTGCACCGCTCGGCTTCATGCGCGGCCGCACCCTGAACCACTCGTTCATCATCCTCGACGAGGCGCAGAACACCACACCCGAGCAGATGAAGATGTTCCTCACCCGCATCGGCTTCGGCACCAAGGCCGTGATCACCGGCGACGTCACGCAGGTCGACCTGCGCCACGGCCAGGTCTCGGGCCTGATCGATGCGCGCAACGTGCTCAACGGCTTGCGCGGCATCGGTTTTACCATCTTCCAGGCCCATGACGTGGTGCGTCATCCCCTGGTGCAAGCGATCGTCACCGCCTACGAGGCGCACCACCGCAAGATTCCCTGATGGTGTCGACTCCCTCGGGTCTTGCACGTGCGGCCCTCAAACAGCGCTGCGACCGGATCGTTACCGGCCATCCCGCTGCCTTGCCGCAAAATGAAATGCTGGCCATTGCCGACTGGATGGCCCGGCACGAATACGGCGCCGACGAATACGGCACCGGGCAGCTGATCGACGATTTCGAGCACAAGGTTGCCGCGGTATTGGGCAAGGAGGCCGCAGTCTACATGCCCAGCGGTACGATGGCCTCGCTGATCGCGCTGCGGATCTGGGCGGACCGGGCCCACAATCCCGACTTCGGCATGCATGCCACCGCGCACCAGGAATTGCACGAGGAACTGGCCTACCGCAAGCTGCACCAGCTACGCGGCCATGTGATCGGGCAGGAAGGCGAACCGCTGCTGGCACGCGATCTGGCGTACCTGGACCTGCCGCTTTCGAGCATCGTCATCGAATTGCCGATGCGCGAAATCGGCGGTAGGTTGGCACCCTGGGAGGACCTCCAGCGCCAGCGGCAGATCGCCACCAGCCGCGGCGTTCGCCTGCACCTCGACGGAGCGCGGCTGTGGGAGACACGATCGTTCTACGAGGCACGCAGCTACGCAGAAATCGCGGCGCTGTTTGATTCGGTCTACGTTTCGCTCTACAAGGGAATCGGCGGGTTGTCCGGGGCAATGCTGGCCGGCGACAAAGCATTCATCGCCGAGGCGCGCACCTGGCTGGCCCGCCACGGCGGCACGGTGTACCGGCAGTACCCGATCGTGGCCAGCGCGGCGATGCGCTTTGACGCTCGCCTCGAGCGCATGCCGCACTACTACCAGCGGGCGCTGAGCCTTGCGCGCTCCCTGCACGCGCTTCCCGGCGTGGCGGTCCGCCCGGAGGTGCCGGAAGTCAACCTGATGCACCTGCGCTTCGACATGCCGCCGCACCGTTGGGAAGCGGCACGTGACACGATCGCCGCGAGCGAGCGCATCTGGCTGGGCAAGCCGCGCGCAGTTGCGGTTCAACCGGTTACGGACGTCGAAATCTACGCCGGGGAAGGATTGATGGCGCTGAGCGACGACGAAGTGGTTGGCGCGTACCAAAAACTGCTGGTGCTGGCGCGCATGAGCGGGCCGTGATGCGGCCGGCCGCCATCGACGTCCAACTGGCAAGCCGCCTGCGCGGCATTCCCCCCGCACGCAGCTTCCGCCGCTGGCTTGGCGCGGCCCTGACGCAACCGGCGGAACTGACATTGCGCGTGGTCAATGCCGCCGAAGCCCGGGTGCTCAACCGCGAGTTCCGCGGTCGCGACTACCCCACCAACGTGCTGACGTTCGTCTACCACGCGCCCGGCGCAGCGGCGCTGGCCGGCGACATCGTGCTGTGCGCCCCGGTAGTCGCGCGCGAAGCCCGCGAGCAAGGCAAGCGCCTGGCGGATCATTATGCGCACCTGGCCGTCCACGGCGCGCTGCATCTTGCCGGGATGGACCACGAACGGCCGCGCGATGCGCGGCGCATGGAGGCGCTGGAGCGGCAGATCCTGGCCGGCTTCGGCATCGAGGATCCGTATCGCTAAGGCGCCGCGCTCATGGGCCGCCGGCCCGGGAGGGCGCCGCGGCCAGTTGTGATAGATTGGCCACACCGCAACACCAGATCCGATCCATGGACGAATCCCCCAAGCGCTCGTTGTTGGAGCGCATTTCCTCGATGCTGCTGCGCGAGCCCGAGGACCGCGACCAACTGGTCGAATTGCTGCACAACGCGTTTGAACGCAACCTGCTCGATGCCGATGCCCTGTCGATGATCGAAGGGGTGATGCAGGTTTCCGAAATGCAGGCGCGCGACGTGATGATCCCGCGTTCGCAGATGGACATGATCGATGTCGGTGAGGAACCGGACTCGTTCATTCCCTACGTGATTGAAACCGCGCACTCGCGTTTCCCGGTCTATGAAAACGGCAAGGACAATGTCATCGGCATCCTGCTGGCCAAGGACCTGCTGCGCTACTACGCCAACGCCGAGGAATTCGACGTGCGCGACATGCTGCGCCCGGCCGTTTTCGTTCCGGAATCGAAGCGCCTTAATGTGCTGTTGCGCGACTTTCGCGCCAACCGCAATCACATCGCCATCGTCGTCGACGAGTACGGCGGCGTGGCCGGACTGGTGACCATTGAAGACGTGCTCGAGCAGATCGTCGGCGACATCGAGGACGAATTCGATTTCGACGAAACGGAGGACAATATCCTGCCCGACAAGTCCGGGCGCTTCCGCGTCAAGGCCGTCACCGAGATCGCCGATTTCAACGAGGCCTTCGCGACGCGTTTCCCGGACGAGGACTTCGATACCGTTGGTGGCCTGGTGATCAGCCACTTCGGCCGCCTGCCCAAGCGCGGCGAATCGGTCAGCTTTGACGGGTTCCGCTTCTCGGTGCTGCGCGCCGACAGCCGTAAGCTGCATTCCCTGCTCGTCGAGCGCCTCGTCCCGGACGCACCCCGCGCCGACCCCGGGCAGCGCGCCGCATGACCGGCCGCGCGGCCGCGCTGCGCAGGGCCTTGATCGAGTTTTTCGCCGGCGCTGCCGGTGTCCTCG
>DASUDU010000406.1:0-2685 GCA_036275435.1 Usitatibacteraceae bacterium
CCCGGCCCCTTTTGCCAACCTGGTGTCAGTCTTACTTGACGGTCAGGACCCACTTCACGAGGGTCTTGATGTCTTCGTCCTTGACCGCAGCGTTCGGCGGCATCGGAACCTGGCCCCAGGTGCCCACGCCACCCTTCTTGACCTTCT
The DNA here is from genome assembly GCA_036275435.1 of Usitatibacteraceae bacterium. Taxonomy (GTDB): domain Bacteria; phylum Pseudomonadota; class Gammaproteobacteria; order Burkholderiales; family Usitatibacteraceae; genus UKL13-2. The sequence continues at coordinate 148 of DASUDU010000406.1, forward strand.
CGATCAGCATGGCTTCAGCTTTCGCGTCGCCCTTGTATTTGGCGGCGATTTCCTTGTACGACGGGCCGACCAGCTTGCCATCGGTCTTGTGGCAGGCGAGGCAGTTGTTCTTCTTGGCCAGATCTTCGCTGGCATAGGCAGTGCCGGCGAAAGCAAACAGCGCGGCGACGGTAAGGGCGATGCGTTTCATGGATTCTCCGAGTGATTACAGGTTAGGACAACAAAGGCGTTTCACGAAAAACGCGAAATTATGGGTGTTTTCAGGGCCGCTTGCAATTGGGAAAAATCCCTAATGACCGGCAGACAATGAACGCCCTGGCAAAGCCAGGCGTTGACCGTGCCGTCCCGGGCGTGCGCGAGCGGCGGCGGCAGCGGCCCGGAAGCCGCTGAGATGTTGACAATTATTAAATTATGCAATGGCAGGGCCTCCAGCCGGGACTTCCAGCCCGCCACCTCGTCCGGCGGCCCGTCCAGCACCAACAGCTGGGCCGGCTCCAGCGCCTCATCGAGCGCCATGAGCAGCGTACCGTTGGCGCTGGGCCGCTGCTCGATCGACCGGGCAAATCCGCGCAGCGCGCGGTCCGAGGCATCGGCATAGGTCGGGTCACCGGTCAGTTGGCCCAGCCGCCGCAGTGCAAAGGCAGCAACTCCGTTGCCTGACGGCGTGGCGTTGTCGAATCCGGGCTTCGGGCGCTGAATCAGCGATTCGTGGTCGTTTGCCGTGAAAAACCAGCCGCCATGCGCGCAATCCTCGAACTGCTCTTGAAGCACCGCAGCCAGTTGCTTGGCAAACTCGAGGTCGGCGACGCGGAAATCGCATTGCAGGATTTCCAGGATCGCCTTGAGCAGGAAGGCGTAATCGTCCAGGTACGCATTCAGATGGCTGACGCCGTCCTTGTGGGTTGCATACAGCCGTTGGCGCTCTGGGTCCCACATCGCGGTGCGGATGAATTCCAGCGCTTCCCGCGCCGCCGCCAGCCACTGCGGCTGGCCGAACACACGGGATGCATGCGCCAGACCCTCGATCATCAGAGCGTTCCAACTCACCAGGATTTTGTCGTCGCGCCCGGGGCGCTGGCGCTTTTCGCGCTCGAGGAACAGAGCGCGCTTTGCAGCGTCGAGGTCGGCTTGGCAGTCGGACAAGTTCCGGCGCAACTGGCCGGCAATCTCCTCGAGCGGCTGCGTGATGCGCAGGTTCCAGGACTGGCCCTCGAAATTGGCGGGCTGGTCAAGGCCGTAGTGGGGCTCGACGATTCGCCATTGGTCCTCGTTGAGGACTGCGCGCACTTGCTCCCGGCTCCAGACCGTGTACCGGCCTTCGTGTCCATCGGCATCGGCATCGAGCGAGGAGTGGAATCCGCCGCCGGGCGAGCGCATTTCGCGCAGTGCCCAGCCAGCGGTGTCGAAGGCGCAGGATCGAAACAACTGGCGCTGGGCTGTGTTGTCCGATGCGCGAAAGCCATCCGCCAGCAACCGCAGCAAAGGGCCGTTGTCGTAGAGCATCTTTTCGAAGTGCGGAATCGTCCATTCCTCGTCGACGGAATAGCGCGCGAAGCCGCCGGCGAGGTGGTCATAGATACCTCCCTCGCACATGCGCTGCAGCGTCAGGCAGGCGATGTCGCGCGCTTGTGCGTCGCCGGCACTCGCGTAGCGCCGCAGGCACAGCTCGATGCGCTCCGGATGAGGAAACTTGGGCGCGCTTCCGAAGCCACCCCAGTGCGGGTCGAACGATTGCGCGACCTGCCGAAATCCGGCTTCGATCACATCGGCGTCGGGCAGGGCGTCGCCGGCTTGCGTGGTGGCCGCTTCGCGTGCAAGCGCCTCGACCATGCGCTGGTTCTGTGCGTCGATGTCCTCGCGCTGTTCGCGGAAGTAACGGGCCACCCGCAGCAACAGGTCGCCAAAGCCGGGAAGTCCGTAGCGCGCGCTTTTCGGAAAATACGTGCCGCCGAAGAACGGGCGACCGTCCGGGGACAGAAACATCGTCAGCGGCCATCCGCCGGACCTCTGCGTCAGCAAGGCATGCGCTGTCTGGTAGATCTGGTCGATATCCGGGCGTTCCTCGCGATCGACCTTGATGTTGACAAAGTGCTCGTTCATGATCGCCGCGATGGATTCATCTTCGAACGATTCGTGTGCCATGACATGGCACCAGTGACACGCCGAATAGCCGATCGACAGGAGGATCGGCCTGTCGTCGGCGCGCGCCAGCGCCAGCGCCTCGGGTCCCCACTCCTGCCAGAACACCGGGTTGGTCGCGTGCTGCAGCAGGTACGGCGATGTGCTTTGTGATAACGTGTTGCGCGCGGTGCTGTTCATGGCGCCCTGTCCTTTCGGGAGTCGATCATGCCATTTGTTGTCATCGGGGTCATTCTGCTGCTGTTGAAACTTGCCGACGTCGGCCCGGTTGGAAACTTGTCCTGGATCTGGGTCTTGTCGCCGTTTGCGCTGGCCTTCCTCTGGTGGGAGGTGATCGGCCCGATGATCGGCTGGGAAAAGAAAGTGGCCGAAAAGAAGATGAAGGACGAACAGAAGTCG
>DASUDU010000407.1:0-3114 GCA_036275435.1 Usitatibacteraceae bacterium
TGGCGCAACACGAAGCTGCGGATCGGCCGCGGGTGCAGAACGTGTTCCGTCGTGGCAGGGGTGGCCGTGTCGTTGCTCATGCGCCGGATTATACGAAGCGGCGTCGTTACAATGCCGCCATGCCCTCGATGATCCTCAAGCCCGGCCGCGAGAAATCGCTGCTCAGGCGCCACCCGTGGATATTTTCCGGCGCCGTCAAGTCTGCCGATGCCATCGCCGCGGGCGACATCGTCGCCGTGCGCGCGGCCGATGGCCGGTTCCTTGCCCACGCGGCCTGCTCGCCGGCCTCGCAGATCGTCGCCCGCGTACTCAGCTTCGACGAGCAGGAAGCGATCAACGCCGATTTTTTCGCGCGACGCATTGCCGCGAGCCTTGCCCGCCGTTCCGGCATCGCGAGCACGAATGCGCTGCGCCTGGTCCACGGCGAGTCCGATGGCCTGCCCGGGCTGGTCGCCGACCGCTACGGCGATGTGGTGGTGATGCAACTGACCACGGCCGGGATCGAACCGGTGCGCGATCTGATTGCCGGCCAGTTGCTCGAGTTGACGGGCGCGCGCACGATCCACGAGCGGTCCGATGCCGACGTGCGCGAGCTGGAGGGGCTTGCAGCGCGCTGCGGCCCGGTGCGCGGGGAGCCCCTGGCCGGCGACGTCGACATTGCCGAGCACGGGCTGGTGTTCGGCGTCGATGTGATCAGCGGCCACAAGACCGGGTTCTACCTTGACCAGCGCGACAACCGTGCCCGGGTGCGGGAACTGGCGGCGGGGAGGGATGTCCTCAACTGTTTTTGCTATAGCGGCACGATGAGCCTGGCCGCGCTGGCCGGGGGTGCCGCTTCCGTGGTGTCGATCGACAGTTCCGCCCCGGCGCTGGCGCGCGCGGCGGCGATGGTCGAGGCCAACCGCCTCGATGCGAGCCGCGCGACGTGGATGGAGGCCGATGTGTTCCAGGCGCTGCGCAAGTTTCGCGATGCCGGCCGCAGCTTCGATTTCATCATTCTCGACCCGCCCAAGCTTGCGCCGACGGCGCATCACGTGGAAAAGGCCGCGCGCGCCTACAAGGACATCAACCTGCTGGCCTTCAAGCTGCTGCGGCCCGGCGGGCTGCTGATGACGTTTTCCTGCTCCGGGGGCGTTTCCGCGGACCTGTTCCAGAAAATCGTCGCCGGCGCAGCGCTCGATGCGCGAGCCGACGGCCAGATCCTTGGGCGCCTGGCTGCGGGAACCGATCACCCGGTTTTGCTGTCTTTCCCGGAGGGCGATTACCTGAAGGGCCTGCTGGTGCGCAAGGGTTGAGGAGCGCGGTTGACAGCGCCGGCTGATCGGCCTATCGTAAATGCGTCCTTCGGTGCGTTGCCGGTGCGGGAACTTTCCGGCGCGAACAAGGCAATATCCTCTGGGCAAGGAAACGACAACCATGAGAACCCGCTTCAGCCAATGCCTGGCCGGCGCTGCGATGCTGGCCGTGTGCGGCACTGCCGGTGCGCAGTACTACGGCGGGATCCGGTTTTCCCCGGACCCGGGGCATGAAACGGTCGTCCCCAGCCGGTTTTTTGTCACCAGCACCGCGCTCGACGATGGCCGCGTGCGCTACGGGCTGCGGCTCGGTTACCGGCTCGATCCGACGTTTTCGCTCGAAAGTCACTACAGCCTGCTCGACCCGAAAGAAAGCACGCTTGCGCCGACGCGGCGCTACGGCTTCGACCTGACCAGCCGCGTCAAGCTCTGGGATCGCATCGGCCTGGTCGGCAGCGCCGGCATCGCGCGCCTGCACGGCGATGCCGGGCCTTCAGCCAACGGCGGGATGCTGCCGTCCAGTTACCTCGGTTCGCTGGTGTCGCGTACCGCCACGGTCGGCAGGGTCGGGGTCGGCATGAGCTACCAGGTGACTGACAGCCTCGGGCTGCGGCTCGACGTCGAGCGCTATCGCGCGCTGGGCGGCGGCAACATCGGCGCGTTCGCCACCGACAATGTTTCGTTCGGGGTGTCGCTGCGCTTCTAGGCGCGCACGCTTTGCGGCGCTGACGCGCGCCTTGCAGGACTAGCTGATGCGCCCTTCGCTGGGCGAACTGGCCTGTGCCTGGTAAATCTTCTTCGTCATGCGTCCGGCAAGGAACGCCTCGCGCCCGGCTTCGACCGCTTTCTTCATCGCGCTGGCCATCAGCACCGGGTTGGCAGCCTTGGCAATCGCGGTGTTCATCAGCACGCCGTCGCAGCCCAATTCCATGGCGATGGCCGCATCGGACGCCGTGCCGATGCCGGCATCGACCAACACCGGCACCTTGGCGCGGTCGAGGATGATCTGCAGGTTCCACGGGTTCAGGATGCCCATGCCCGAACCGATCAGCGACGCCAGCGGCATGACAGCCACACAGCCGATTTCTTCCAGCGCCTTGGCCTGGATCGGGTCGTCCGAGCAATACACCATCACCTGGAATCCGTCGGCAACCAGTTCCCTCGCCGCGACCAGGGTCTCGGGCATGTTCGGAAACAAGGTAGCCTCGTCGGCCAGCACTTCGAGTTTGACCAACGCATGGCCATCGAGCAATTCGCGCGCCAGGCGCAATGTGCGCACCGCGTCTTTCGCGTTGAAGCACCCCGCGGTGTTGGGCAGGATTGTGTAGCGCTCCGGCGGCAGGTATTCGAGCAGCGAGGGCTCGTTGGCGTTCTGCCCGATGTTCACGCGGCGGATCGCCACGGTGACGATCTGGCTGCCTGCCGCGTCGATCGCGGCACGGGTCTCGGGGAAATCCTTGTACTTGCCGGTGCCCACCAGCAAGCGGGATGCGTAGGCCTTGCCGGCGATGGTGAGTACGTCGGCCATCGCTAGCCGCCGCCCACCGCGATGACGATTTCCACCTTGTCGCCGTTTTTCAGCGGCGTGGCGGCGTGGCGGCCTTTCGGCACGATCTCGCCGTTGAGTTCCACGGCAAAACGCTTTCCATCAACCGAAAACAGCCGCAGCGCGTCGACAACGCGGCTGGATTCCGGAAGCAACTTCGATTCGCCGTTGATGGTGAGCTGGAGCATTGCAAGGACCGTTTCGAGACAAAAAGTCTAGCACGGGCCCTGTCGATTACATGCCCTTGAACAGGTGCAGGTAGGCGCGCGACAC
>DASUDU010000408.1:0-7582 GCA_036275435.1 Usitatibacteraceae bacterium
AAACACGTCGGCAACCATTGAAGCGACCCAGCGCATATTGAAATCCTGGCCGCGCGCGCCGGTCTTGCCGGCCAGCAGTTCGTCGATGTAGCGCTTCATCGGCGCTTCCCAGAAGCGCATGTTGGACATGTTGATGGCGAATTCGCGGGTGTCTTCCGGGACGCGGATGTTTTCCGCGGTGAGCACGAAGGAGCCCAGCTCGCGGTCCAGCGTGAACGCGTGCACGCCGCTGCCCAGCGTGAGTACCAGCACGGTCGAGGGGCCGTACACGGCAAAGCCGGCGCAAAGCTGGTCGCGGCCCGGCTGCAGAAAATCGCGTTCCGTCGGCTCGGTGACGCCTTCCGGGCAGCGCAACACCGAGAAGATCGTGCCGACGCTGACGTTGACGTCGATGTTGGACGAGCCGTCGAGCGGATCGAACAAGAGAAGGTATTCGCCCTTCGGGTAGCGGTGCGGAATCGCGTGCGGCCCTTCCATTTCCTCCGAGGCCATGGCAGCCAGATGGCCGCCCCATTCGTTGGCTTCCAGGAGAATTTCGTTGGCGATCACATCGAGTTTTTTCTGCGCCTCGCCCTGCACGTTGATCGAGGCGTCGCCGCTGCCCGCGTCGCCGAGCAGGCCCGCCAGCGCACCCTTGCCGACGTTGATCGAGATGACCTTGATCGCCCGCGCCACCACTTCGAGCAGCAGGCGCAGGTCGGCCGGCACGTTGTGGTGGTTGTACTGCTCGTCGATCAGGAAGCGGGTCAGCGTGGTGCGGTTCATGCAGGGTCCTTGTCGCGGAGGGTCAAACGATTCAGGCGCGCCTCGAGCCGGGCGGTGTCGTCGCGCAGGGCTTCGATCGCGCGGTGCTGCGCTTCGGCCTCGTCGCGGGTGATGAAAGCGCGGGTCTCCTCGGTCAGGCCCTCGGCCAGCGCGTCGACCAAACGATCACGGCTGTCGCGTTGCCACTGCACGGCGTCGCGCAGGCTGCCGGCGACGCGGTGCGCGGCAACGTCGCCGATCCAGTGCGACAGGTCTTCCTCGTAGTCCCAGCGCAGTTCGCGTGCCAGTTCGCCGATCAGCTGCGCCAGTTCGCTGTCGCCCGTGGCTTGCACGCGCTGCCACGCGCCGCTGCCCTCGCGCGCCAGGGCCGGCCAATCGGCCGGATCGATGCGCAGCGTCAGCGCGGGGGTCTGCTCGCTGCCCTCGCCGACCGGCTCGGCCAGGCCTTGCGCGCCGATGCGCAGCGCGAACGCCAGCGGGCCCGAGGCGATGTCCAGCGTCTTTCCGGCATGGCCGGCCAGGCGTTGCCGCGCCCCGGGGTAGTCGCCGAGCACGCGGTTTGCGGCGCGTGCGGCCGCCAGGGTCAGCGCGCTGCGGCCGATCACTTCGCGACGCGGGTATTGAGGGTCAGTTCCACATCCTTGTCGGTGCGGTTTTCCCAGACCAGGCAGTAGCGGTTGCGCGACTTTGCCTCGTAGATGCCGCCCTCGCCGTTGGTGCGGTCGAGCTTCACCGGGAAGTAGGTCTCGTCCGCGCTCTTCTTGTAGTTCAAGTTGAAATTGACCTTGGCCGAGGACTCGAAGCGGTACTCCAGTTTCTGGCCGGCGTCGAGGTTCAGACACTTTTCGTACTTCTTGCCCGGTTGCACCACGACCGGCTTCGGCGGCGCCGGTGGAGTCTGCGCCAGGGCGCTCGTACAAACCAGCAGGGACAGGATCGACAGCTTTTTCATGGCCAGCTCCTCGTTCAGGGTTTGATGCCTTTGTGCACCGCCACGATGCCGCCGGTGAGATTGAAATACTCGATGCGCTCAAGTCCCGCATCGGCCATCATCGCTTTCAGCGTCTCCTGGTCCGGGTGCATGCGGATCGACTCGGCGAGGTACTGGTAGCTCGGCTCGTCCCGGGCAACCCACTTGCCCAGCTTCGGCAGCACGTTGAACGAGTAGATGTCGTAGGCCTTTTCCAGCGAGCGGTGGACTTTGGAGAATTCCAGCACCATCAACCGGCCGCCGGGCTTGAGCACGCGCGCCATTTCCGCCAGCGCCTGGTCCTTGTGCGTCATGTTGCGCAGGCCAAAGGAGACGGTAACGAGGTCGAACCAGCCGCTGTCGAACGGCAGCTTTTCCGCATCGCACAACAGCGCGGGCAACACGTACCCGGCGTTGAGCAGCCGCTCGCGCCCGACTTTCAGCATCGCCTCGTTGATGTCGGTCTGCAAGACACGGCCGGTCGGACCGACTGCGCGCGCAAAGTGCAACGCCATGTCGCCGGAACCGGAAGCGACATCGAGGATCTGCTCGCCGGGACGGGGCTGCGCGATGTCCACGGCAAAGCGTTTCCACAGCCGGTGCAGGCCGCCGGACATCAGGTCGTTCATCAAATCATAGGAGGGCGCGACAGAGCGGAAGACCTCGCGCACGCGCGAGGTCTTTTCCTGCTCCGGGATGTCCTGAAAGCCGAAGTGGGTGGTTTTCTCGCCTGCCTGGCTCATGCGTTCCCCAAAAAGGTCAGTCGCGCGAGGCGCCGGCGCGCGCGATGCGTTCGAGGTAGTCCTTCCAGTAGCGTTCCTGCTTGACGCCCAGATCGTGGAGATAATCCCACGAGTAGAGGCCGGTATCGTGTCCGTCGCTGAATACCAGCTTGACCGCATAGTTGCCGACCGGTTCGATGGCCGAGATCGCGACGTTGCGCTTCGCCGTTTGCAGGACCTCTTGGCCGGGCCCGTGGCCGCGCACCTCTGCCGAGGGCGAGTAGACCCGCAGGAACTCGCAGCTGAAACGAAACAGTTTGCCGTCATCAAAGGTGATTTCGAGCTCCTTCGACAGCTGGTGCAGCTTGATTTCGGTCGGTCGGGGGGCGGATTGGGGCATGGACGATTGGGGCCGGCGCAAACGCGGGCGGCGGCGAGGCTGGAGCTGCATTTTACCCGCGGGGACGGGGAAGGCGGGCGATCGGCAGTAAAATTGCCGTTCCTGCATTCCGAACTTCCTGAATGATCGGCATCCTCATCGTCGCCCACGGCACCCTGGGCGAAAGCCTGATTCACTGCGCCAGCCACGTCATGGGCAAGCGCCCCATGTACCTGCGCCAGCTGGGGGTCACCGTGCACGACGACCCGGAGGCGTTGTTGCCGCAGGGGCGCGATTTGATCCGCTTCCTCGACCAGGGTGCGGGCGTACTCGTCATGACCGACATCTACGGGGCGACGCCATCGAACATCGCCAGTCGCCTGCTCGAGTCGGGCCGGGTGGAAGGTGTTTCCGGTGTCAACTTGCCGATGCTCATCAAGGCGCTGACCTACCGCGACAACAAGATGGACGTGCTCATCGAGAAGACCCTGGCCGGCGCCACCGAGGGTGTCATCCGCATGCCGGCGGGAACGCCATGCTGAGCCGCGAGGTCGAGATCGTCAACAAGCTGGGCCTGCATGCCCGCGCCTCAGCCAAGCTCACGCAGACGGCAGCGCAGTTCCAGTCCGACATCTTCGTGGCCAAGGGCACCCGACGCGTCAACGCCAAGTCGATCATGGGCGTGATGATGCTGGCCGCCGGGAAGGGCAGCAGCATCACGTTTGAAACCTCCGGCGAGGACGAAGCCGAGGCCCTGGATGCCCTCGTCGCGCTGGTTGCCGAACGCTTCGGCGAGAAGGACTGAGCCGATGCACGCACGGTCAGTCCGCCGATGAGCTTCACTCTGCATGGCCTGGGCGTGTCCGGCGGCATTGCCATCGGCCATGCACACCTGGTGTCCGCGGCCTCGCTCGAGGTCGACCACTACCAGATCCCCGAGGAGTTCGCCGACCGCGAGGTGCAGCGCTTCGACAAGGCGGTGGCGCAGGTGCGCGCCGAACTCGACCGGCTGGAAAGTGAAATCCACGAGACCCATCGCGGCGATGCCACGGCCGACATGGCGGCGTTCGTCACGGTCCACCGCATGATCCTCGAGGATCCGGGTTTCACCGAAACGCCGCGCGAGATCATCCGCCGCGACCAGTGCAACGCCGAGTGGGCGCTGAAGCTGCAGCTCGACGAGATCCTTACCCATTTCGGCGAAATCAGCGACGAATACCTGCGCGAACGCAAGACCGACGTGCGGCAGGTCGCCGAACGCGTCGTTGCCGCGCTCTCCGGGGAGGGCGGCCAGGGCAGTGCGTTGCCGGAAAAGCTGCGCGAGCGCGCTGCCGACACGATCCTCGTCGCGCACGATCTTTCGCCCGCGGACGTCATCCAGTTCAAGGCGCACAAGGTAGCGGCGTTCATCACCGACCTGGGCGGGACGACCTCGCACACGGCGATCCTGGCGCGCAGCCTGGCGATCCCGGCGATCGTCGCCTTGCACGCCGCGCGCGAGCTGCTGCACGAGGACGAAGTCATCATCATCGACGGCACGCAGGGCGTGGTCATCGTCGACCCGGACGAGACGATCCTCACCGAATACCGCATCCGGCAGAACCAGTGGCTGCTCGAACGGCAGAAGCTGACCCGCATCAAGTCGGCCGTGGCCGAGACGCTCGACGGCACCCGCATCGAATTGCTGGCCAACATCGAATTGCCGGATGACCTCGACGCGGTGCGTGCCTCTGGTGCCGACGGCATCGGCCTGTTCCGCTCCGAGTTCCTGTTCCTGAACCGCCGCGACACGCCGGGCGAGGACGAGCAATTCGAGGCCTACCGGCGGGTTGCCGAGGGCATGAAGGGCAAGCCGGTGGTGATCCGCACGCTCGACATCGGCGCGGACAAGACGCTGGCCGGCCCCGACCAGTTGTCCGCCAGCTCGGCGCTGGGGCTGCGCGCCATCCGCTATTGCCTGGCCGAACCGGCGGTGTTCAACGTGCAACTGCGCGCCATCCTGCGCGCCTCGTGCCATGGCAACGTGCGCATTCTCATCCCAATGCTGGCCTCCTACACCGAGTTGCGCCAAGCTCTGGCCGCGGTACAGCGCGCCAAGGAGCAATTGAAGGAGGAAGGCAGGAAATTCAATGACCGCACGTTGATCGGCGGCATGATCGAAGTCCCGGCTGCGGCCATCGCGCTGCCGATCTTCCTCAAGCAGCTCGATTTCCTGTCGATCGGCACCAACGACCTGATCCAGTACACCCTCGCGATCGATCGCACCGACGACGCGGTCGCGCACCTGTACGATCCGCTGCACCCTGCGGTGTTGCACCTGGTTTCATCGATCATCCGTCAGGCCAATTCGGCGGGCGTTCCGGTGGCGGTGTGCGGCGAAATGGCCGGCGACCTGATGTTCACGCGCCTGCTGCTGGGCCTGGGCCTGCGCGACTTCTCGATGCACCCGGCCAATCTGCTGGCGGTCAAGCAACGGGTGCTGGTTTCCGACCTTGCCAGCCTGGAGCCGGTGATCGCACGCATCCTCAAGGCCGAGGATCCGGAAAAATTGCGCGCCCTCCTCGAGAAGCTCAACGCCTGAGCATGCACGAAGTCCGCGATGTCACGCAGTACGAATCGGGCAAGCACCGGCGCTGGTTCCACGACGATGAATTCGACCTGTACACCTGGGAAAACTACGACGGGGAACTGCTCGGCTTCCAGCTTTGCTATGCCCGTCAGGGCCACGAGCGTGCGCTGCGCTGGTCGCCCAAGGACGGCTACCGACACGAAGGCGTCGACGCCCCCGAAGACAAGCCCGGGCGCGCAATGAGCGCCCTGTTTGTGGCCGATGGTGTTTTTGACGCAGGGCCGGTTGCCGAGCGTTTCGAGGCGGCGACGCAATCGCTGCCGCCCCGGATCCGCGAGTGGGTGCTGTTGAAGATCCGCGAATATCCTGCGCCGCTCTGAGGCGCTAGCGCGCAGGCGATGGTGCCGCGCTTTGCGCCGTTCGCTCCCGCGCCGTCTCCCAGGAGCGGGCAGCGGCGACCACTGCGGCAAATTCCTCCGCGTCGCCGAGCAACCTTGCCCGCATCGCATCGGGAAGCGACTTTTCGATGCCGAAATCATCGAGCGGCATCTTGTCCTTGCGCACCGCCTTGATCACGCGATCGATCTCGGCCGCAGCATGCAAGGGCGTTTGCAAAAGCACCAGCCGCTTCATCTTGTCCGGGTTGTCCGGCACATGACAGTTCGCGCACTCGGCATCGCGGAGCGTAAGCGCGAACTTCCGGTAGCTCGAATCGAGCGCCGCCAGGTGCGGATTGGCCGCGTTGTAGAGGCCGACGAACAATGTGGGCGCCGGTTGCGCCTTCCCGGCCTGGTCGACCCACATCCATTTGCCGTCGAAGGTCGGCATATGCCGTCGCGTGCTGCGCGCAACCGCGGGCTGCGCCGGGCGGTTCATGAAGGTCAATTGCGTGATCTTCAGGGTTGCCGGGTCGATCCACAGCACCAGCGTGTTGGCCGCTTCGTAGTCGGTCCATTTTTTCGCCTCGTGCCAGAACGGATAGGGATACTCGCCGAAGGGCAGTTCATTGCGAAATCCGGCCGGCAGAAACGCCTTGAACGATTCATTGAGCGCGTCGTATTCGAGTTCGAACTCCCCGGTGAACATCCACAGGGGCGCATAGACGCCGGAAAATACCTCGGGCCCGAACTGCGTGGCTTGAAACGCCTTGCGTTCCGCCGCGATGTTGCCGCCCGGTGCCCGTCCCCACAGCACGTAGTCCTTGAGCGATCGCCGGAACAGCGATGCGCCGAACAGCGACTTGCGGCACGCATAGAAGGCGTCGCGATCGGTGACCTCGCGAACCGGGCACGCCGACGCGAGCTCCGCAACCAGCCGGGTCACCAGGCTGCGTGCCTGGGTCGTTATGCCCGCTGCTGGCGCGCTGGTTTTCTCGGGCGCTGCTGCAGCCTGTGACGCGGCGGCGGCGAAGGACAGCAGCGGCATCGTGGCGAACAGCAACGCAAGGAATCGGAAACGATGGGACATTCGCGCGGTCCTATGGGTGACTGGGATTTGCAGCTATTCTAGCAAGCCGTCGGCAGACTCTTCCCGGACACGGTTGGAAAAGTCCAGCACCGGCGGGGCTTTCCGGGCAAAATGTCCCGGAAAGCCGCGCCGGTATTGGGGTTTCTCCGTCGCGCAGTTCCTATTGCCACGCAATGGCCCGCGCAACATTCGAAAAAGGCTTCCATGAAAACGCTGCACCGTTGGTTCACCGTCTTGTTCATCACTGTATCCGGTTGTACCTGGTTGCCGCTGCTGTCAGGCGAAATCAGCATGGGTGCCGAAGAATTGGCCGCGCGCATGGCGCGACGCTTTCCGGTCGAGCGCAGCATGGCCGGACTGCTCGAGGCAAGGCTGGAAAATCCCCGCGTGACGCTCAACGAGGCTGCCATGCGCATCGGCGCCGAGTTTGACCTCACGGTGAAGTTGGCCTTGTCGAACAAGCCGCTGTATGGCCGCTTGCGGATTTCCGGGCGGCCGGACTACGATCCGGCGTCCCGGGCGCTGTTCCTGCGCGAGGCGGCGGTCGACGAAATCCGCTTCGAATCGATGGGCGAGGCGTTGTCCGGTGCCCTGACCAAGTCGGCCTCGGCGTTGGCGCGGGATGTGGTTGAAAGCAAGCCGCTCTACGTCTTTACCCAGCAGGAGATCGAAAAGAAGGGATTTGGCCGGGAACCGGAACGGATTTTCAT
>DASUDU010000409.1:0-7824 GCA_036275435.1 Usitatibacteraceae bacterium
TCATGCCGGGGCTCAACGCGCGCACCGGCTGGGACTTCGAGGAAACGCGCCGCACCTTCACGGAAGTGGCCCGCACGCGCGAGCACACCGTGCGCCTCGACCTGCGCGCCAACCGCGACCGCTTCAGCTTCAACGGCGGACTCGCCTGGCTGGAGCGGCGCGGCAGCGAGTACCGCTACAACCTGCCGTACTTGGCCAGCTACTCGTCGGAGGCGTTCATCAACGCCCTGGCCAGCGCCAGCGGCTGCGCGATCCTCGCCGAGTGCATCCGCGTCGGGCCGTTGCAGAACAAGTTCTACATCGCCGACCGCGACCGCTTGCGCGCGCGCGCCTGGACCGGTTACAACGAGGCGCCGTTCAGCGCATCGCTTCGCCTCGACCTGAACCGCGACCGCTACCCGAATTCCCCCTACGGGCTGGGCGAATCGAACCAGTCGGTGGCGAGCCTCGATGCCGGCTTCACGCCCGATGAGACGTTCAGCGCCAGCGCCTTTGTCACGTTCGACCGGCAGTCGCAGGCTTCCCGTACGCGCCAGATCGGCAGCGTCAATGCCGTGAGTTCGAACCCGCTGGCCGACTGGCGCGTGGACCAGGGCAATCGCACGCGGACGCTGGGGCTCAACGCGACGCGCGCGGCGCTGGCCGGTGGCCGGCTGACGCTCAGCGTCGAGGCGCTGTGGCTGTCGAGCCGCTCGCCGGTGACGCTGGCCGCCGGGCCGGCGGTCAACCCGGCGCAGAATCCGCCCGGCGCCTTGCCGGACCTCCTCTCGGTCAGCACCCGGCTGGCTCTCGAAGCGCGCTACGCGCTGTCGCGCGCAACCCTGCTCAAGGCCCGATACCAGGCTTGGCGGCAACGCAACGACGACTGGTCGCTCGAGCAGGTGCGCGCGGCAACGCTGTCCAACGTCATCGGCACGCTCGAAACCCCGCTTTACGGCACCACGCACGGCCTGGGGCTGAGCGTGGTGCACACCTTCCGCTGATTGCCGTTACCTGCCCTGCGCGCTCGCGCAGCGCAAGCCGTACGGGGTGATGCTGCCCGGCGGCAGGGGTTTTGCCGCAGCGCCGTTGAGCGGCGCCGCGCGCTCCCGGCTGCGCGCCGCCTCTTCGGCCTTGCCCAGGGCTTCCTGCGCGCGCGCCAGCTTTTCCAGCGCATCGGCCATCAGGCGCGGCGGCGCGACCGCTGCCGGCGTGCGCGGCGCCTCGAGGAAGGTCTGGAATTCGCGCATCGCGACCTCGAAGCGGCGCGTGGCCAGCGCCAATGAGCCGAGTTCGTAGGCGGTACGGGTGTCGAGCGCGGCATCGGCGCCGGCAATCGCGCGCGCTTTCATCAGGAATTTCTCGGCCTCGCCGAACTGGCACAGCGCGCCCATCGCGCGGCCGTATTCGCGGTGGACTTCGACGCGCACCGCCGCATCCTTGGGCAGGTCACGATGGTTGATCGCCTCGGCGTACTGGCTGGCCACCGCCTCCCAGTCGCCGCGCTTTCTTGCCGCTTCTGCGCGTTCGAGGTATTCCTCGAAGTCGAGCGCGGCATGCGCACCCGCGGCTACGATCGCCAAGGTGGCGGTGCAGAGAAAACGTAGCGATGCAGCAAAGGCCATGGCAGCGGTGCAATTCGATGAACGCGCATCATGCCCAGTCCGGCGCCCGGTCGTCAATCGGCCGGCCGCAACGAAAAACCCCTGCACTGGCTGGGAGTTTCGGGCCAAAATGCCGCAAAGGCCTCGCCAGTGCTGGAGTTTTGCAAATTTTTCCTAGGTGTCGCACACATAGCGAATCGTCCCCGGTTCGCTGCCCGGGCCGAGGAAACGAAGCCCGCATTTCTCCATCACGCGGATCGATGCCACGAGGTCGGGGTAGGTTTCGGCGGCCACTTTGCGTGCACCATGACGCCGCGCCAGATCGATCAACCCCAGCACCGCTTCGCTGGCGTAGCCCTTGCGCTGGTGATCGGGCAACACGCTGTAGCCGAGCTCAATGCAACCCAGTCCGTCGGGAACGCCCTTGAAACCGCAGGTGCCAATCAGCGTGCGGGTCGCATTCGCCGGATTGCGCAACGCGATGTAGTACGAGCGCCACGCTGAATCGCCGGGAACGGACTTCAGCGCCTCCAGCATCCAGCGCACCGCATCGGCATCGTAATGCTCGGGAGGCCATTCATCCGGCACCACCGCGTCAACGGCGCGCGCAAGCGCGGAAGCCCCGTCGAGATCGGCGGTCAGACTGCGCGTGTCGGCACCGATCAGATCCAGCCGCGCGGTCCGCAGCAGATGCGATTCAGACATGTGTACTCGCCTTCGCGCGGCCGCCCTCAACCATCGAGCCGCCAATGCACCGGGACAGCCTTACTTCCTGCCAGTTTTGTGCGGCGCTGTGCTTGCCGCCGGTTTCCTGGGTGCGGGCTTGCTTGCCGCAGGTGCCTTGGCGGCAGGCTTTCCGGCCGGGGCTTTCTTCACCGCAGTTTTTTTCGCGGGCACGGTTGCTGCCGCGGCTTTCTTGCCCCCTGCCTTGTCGGCAGCGGGTTTACCCACTGCACCTTTTTTCCTTTGTGTTGCCAGCACCGCCTCATAGGCCGCGATGTATTTCTTCGCGCCGATTCGGCGGAACAACTGCGCAACCACCTCCAGCGGCACCTCGTCGAGCCGCTTGAAGCGCACGCAGGAGGCGCCCATGTCGAGTTTCTTGCCCGCCTTGAGCCAGGCCTGCCGAAACCAATCCAACGCCGCCGGTTCGCCGTTGCCATCGGGAAGTCCGGTATAGACACACATCAGGTAGAGCGCCATGTGATTTTTCTGCGAAGCGAGCGCGGCGTAGGGCAGCGGCTGCTTCGGGTCGCAGTGGTAGCCTGCCGGAAATACCCGGTGCGGCACGTAATAGCCGATGTGCCCGTACTGCATGCCTTCCTCGATGTCCGGGTCGAGGTTTTTCAGGATCACGGCACGAATTGCCTGCAGCGCCTCGCGGCGCTCAGGCGGCAAGTCTTTCAGGTAATCGGCTACATTGGTCGCTTTCGATTGCATGATCGCCTCCGGTGAGGACGCCAAGGGCGCCCGGCTTGTCAAGCTTGCCGCGCATTGC
Organism: Usitatibacteraceae bacterium; assembly: GCA_036275435.1. Taxonomy (GTDB): domain Bacteria; phylum Pseudomonadota; class Gammaproteobacteria; order Burkholderiales; family Usitatibacteraceae; genus UKL13-2. Next base: position 3,082 of record DASUDU010000409.1, read on the forward strand.
GGTGCGCCTACTGCGTGTCCAGGAACTCGGCCTCGAACTCGGCCGCGGGCAGGGCCTTGGCAAAGAACCAGCCCTGGTATTCGTCGCAGCCCAGGTCGCGCAGCAGGCGGTATTGCGCCTCGGTCTCGATGCCCTCGGCGACGACGTTGAGCTTGAGCGAATGGGTCATGGCAACGATGGCGCGAATCATCGCCTCGTCGCCCGGATGCTGCACAGGCGCATCGCCGATGGTGCGGACAAACGCGGTGTCGACCTTGATGGTGTCCACCGGCAGCTGGCGCAGGTAGGACAGGGACGAATATCCGGAGCCGAAATCGTCGATCGCCAGGCCCAACCCGAGCTTGCCCAGGCGTTCCAGCAGGCGCAGGGTTTCGTCGACGTGCTTGAGCAACATGCGTTCGGTCAATTCGAGCTCGACCACGGTCGGGTCGAGGTTGGCCGCGGCCAGCGCGCTGCCGATGGCGCGCAGCAGGCGCTCGCCGTCGTACAACTGCGGGGCCGACAGGTTGACCGCAAGCCGCAGGTCGCGCGCGCTCTTGGCGCGCCACTCGGCGATCTGGCGGAACGCCTGCTCGAACACCCATTCGCCGATCGGCACGATCTGCCCGGAGTCCTCGGCGATGTGGATGAACTTGTCCGGGGTGAGCAGCCCGCGGCGCGGATGGCGCCAGCGCAGTAGCGCCTCGACACCGCTGATCTGCCCGGTAAGGAACGACACGCGCGGCTGGTAATGCAGTTCGAATTCGTCGCGGCGCAGCGCAAGGCGCAGGAAACTCTCGATCGACAGCCGCTCCTGGGCGCGCGCGTTCATTTCCTGCGAGAAGAACTGGTAGTTGTTGCGCCCCTTGGACTTGGCGTCGTACATGGCGACGTCGGCGTGCTTCATCAGCGTCGCCGGGTCGCGCCCGTCACCCGGATAGACGCTGATGCCGATCGAGCACGAGGTGTTGAGGTGCTGGCCGTTGATCAGGATCGGCGCGGCCAGCGCCGCGATCATCTTGTCGGCAACGTGCTGCGCGCTCTCGTGGTCGATTTCGGTTGCCGTCTCCGGGAGGTTCTCCAGCAACACCGCGAACTCGTCTCCGCCGAGCCGCGCCACCGAGTCGGAGCTGCGCACGCAGGCCGAAAGGCGCGCCGCGACCATTTTCAGCAACTCGTCGCCGACGTCGTGCCCCAGCGAATCGTTGATCGTCTTGAAGCGGTCGAGGTCGATGAACATGAACGCGAGTCGCGTCTGCTTGCGCGCCGCGTTGGCGACCGCCTGTTCGAGGCGGTCGTTGAGCAGCATGCGGTTGGGCAGCTTGGTCAGCGGGTCGCGCGTGGCGAGGAACTCGACGCGCTCCTCGGCCGCCTTGCGCAACGTGATGTTCGCGGTCGTTCCGGTCATGCGCAGGGTTCGGCCGGTGGCGGCATCGAACTCGGTGACGCGTCCGGAAGAGTGCATCCACACCCAGCCGCCGGTATTGCCCGGCACCCGGTACTCGCACTGCATGTCCTCGACGTCACCCTTGACGGCCGCTCGCAGCACGGAAGCGAAGCGCTCGATGTCGTCGGGATGCGTCCACGCCATGACCTGGTCGCCGGGGAAGACATTGCCCGGTTCGCTGGTCGGACGCGAATCGAGCAGGGTCCGCCACCCCTCGCTGAAGTGGATCGTGTTGCTGCGCAAATCCCAATCCCAGATGGCCAGGCGCGAACCGGCCAACGCCAGATCGAGGCGCTCCTTGGCCCGACGCGCCTCGCGTTCCCTGTGCTTTTGCTCGGCGATGTCGCGGCCGATGCCGATGCAATAGTGCTTGCCGCCCAAGCTCACGCGTTGCGCATGGATGTGGTACGGGAATGCGGTGCCGGCCTTGTTGACCATGCCCGCCTCGCGATTGACCGGTTCGCCGGTTTCGAACAGGCGGCGCAGCGCCTCGGCAACCGCCTCGCGATCCGGCGCGGCGATGAAGTCCAAGGCGCGCAGCTCGGAAATGTCGGCGTCGCTGTAGCCGGTCCCCGCGGCAAACAGCGGATTCCAGCGCAGCAGCTTGCCGTGAACGTCGATCATGAAGAACGCGCCCGGCAGGATCTGGATGGCCGCCTCGGCGAATTCGCGCTCGTGGCGCAGCTGCAATTCCGCGGACTTGCGGCTGACCACCTCGTCCTCGAGCAGCCGCTCGATCCGCTCCAGTTCCGCGCCCATTTGCTGCAGGTGCTGCTCGGGCGGTTCGGTGAAGTCGCTGTAGTCGGACTGCGCGCTGCGCCGCTCGATGCGCGTGTGCAGCCGCGCTTCGAGCCGTTCGCGGACCAGGTCGGCCAGTGCGACCAGCCGCGTCTGCTGGGCCGGCGTGAAATCGCGCGCCACGGTGTCGAATACCGCCAGCGCGCCGATCAACTCGTTGTCCTGGGTAATGATCGCCGCGGCCGCATAGCAGCACAGGTGGGGCGGGCCGCTCACCAGGCGGTGGTCGCGAAAACGCCGGTCGGCCAGCAGGTCCGGGATGATGAACAGCCGTGCCGGTTCGCCGCCGTCCGGCAGCGCGGGAACAAAGAAAGACTCGCCGCGCGACAAGGTGCGCGCCGGAAAGCGGCTTTTCGCCTTGAACCACTCGCGCCACGGCAGCGCCGGGTCATCGGGTGGGTCGAAGAACGAAATCGCCGCCATGCTGGTCTGCAACTCCAGCGCGGCCTGCTGCGCCAGTTCGTCGAACGCTGGCTCGGGCTGCGTATCGAGGATCTCGAAACGCTCGATCGTCTGGTGCGACGCCGGGTGGCGCAGGTCGCGGGCGTTCACCGGGGCCTCAGGGCGCGAGCGTCGCGCTGACCGGCGCGTGGTCCGAGGGCCGCTCCCAGCGACGCGGCTCGACATCGATCGCGGCTCCGGTGCAGCGCGCCGCCAGCGGCTGCGAGAGCAGGACATGGTCGATGCGCAGGCCCAGATTGCGCCGGAAGCCATTCATCCGGTAGTCCCACCACGAGTAGCTTTTCTCGGGCTGCTCGAACAGCCGGAAGCTATCCGCCAGTCCCAGGCCGATCAGCCGGGCAAAGGCCTCGCGCTCCGGCGCCGAGCACAGCACCTGGCCTTCCCAGGCTTTCGGATCGTGCACGTCGCGGTCTTCGGGCGCGATGTTGTAGTCGCCGCCGACTGCCAGATCCGGAAACTGTGCCAGCGTCGTTTGCAGGTAGCGCGAAAACGCGGCAAGCCACTCGAGCTTGTAGCGGTACTTGTCGGAATCGACGCTTTGCCCATTCGGCACGTAGACGCTGACCACACGCACGCCGCCGATGGTGGCGGCAATGACGCGCCGCTGAGCATCCGCGTAGTCCGGCATGCCCTTGACCACGTCCTCGGCGCGCGCGCGCGACAGGATCGCCACGCCGTTGTAGGTCTTTTGGCCGTCGTAGACCGCGTTGTAGCCGGCCTCCTGGATCGCCTCGAGCGGGAACTTTGCATCCTCGAGCTTGAGTTCCTGCAGGCACAGCACGTCGGGCCCGGCGTTTTTCAGCCAGTCGAGCACGTGCGGCAGCCGCACGTTGAGCGAATTGACGTTCCAAGCCGCGATCTTCATGGCGCGGACTCCGCCGGTTGGTGCTGCGCTCGATTACTTGGCGGCAGGAGCATCCTTGGCCGGCGCGGGCGCGGCGGCAGCGGCCGGGGCCGGCAGCCGGCGCAAGGCGCTCTTCGGGTAGCCGGCGGCGGTCAACGCGGCGTGCCATGCGCTGTCGAGGAAGCCCTTGAGCACTTCGTCGCCAACCACCAGCACCGGGACCTGCGCGCTGCCGGCAACTTTCTTGAGCGCTTCGAACGTCGCAAGGTCGGTCTCGGGATTCTTCGCCGCATACGGAATGCCACGCACCGAAAGCAGGTTGCGCGCGCCGTCGCAGGCCTCGCCACAGGCGCTGGCATAGAGCGTCACCGGGTTTTTTTGCTGCGCCAGGCGCGTTTCGTAGGGCAGCGAGTCGTCCGGCGAAGGCGCGTTGTCCCCGTAGCGCTGCTGCTTGACGTTGCCCGCTTCCTTCGGCGGCGGCGTATCCGAATAGGAGATCTTGCCGTCCTTGTCGACCCATTTGTAGAGCTGCTGCGCTTGCGCGGCGGCGCAAACCAGGCCGAGGGTGGCGAACAACGCGATCAGGCGATTCATGGCTATCCTCCGGTGGCGGCCGCAATCCGGGCGGCGCTCAAGTCAGGCCATTATGACGCAGCACCCGGCATGGCGCTTGCCTAGGCCGCGTACACCACGCGGCCGGCAACCAGCGTCGTCACCACCTTGGCCTGCATTTCGCGGCGCAGCCACGGCGAGTTCTTGCCCTGGCTCCTGAGCGTCTCGCGGGTCACGGCCCAGAACGCCGCAGGGTCGTAGATGCACAAGTCGGCCGGCGCGCCCGCGGCCAGCGTGCCGCAGGGCAGGCCCAGCAGTGCTGCCGGCGCCGCGGTGATGCGCGCGAGCACGTCGGCATCGCGCCATTGCATCTGCTCTGCCCACTTCAGCGCCAGGGGCAGCAACAGTTCGAGGCCAGTCGCGCCGGGCGCCGCCTCGCCGAACGGCACGTTCTTTTCGTCGTCATCGACCGGCGTATGGTCGGAGGCGATCGCGTCGATCGTGCCGTCGATCACCGCGGCGCCGAGCGCCTCGCGGTCCCGCGGGCTGCGCAGCGGCGGCGAGAAGCGGAATTGCGGGTCGAAATAGCCGATGTCGCGGTCGGTCAGCAACAGGTGGTGGATGCCCACGTCGGCGCTCAGCGGCAGGCCCTCGGCCTTGG
>DASUDU010000410.1:0-2532 GCA_036275435.1 Usitatibacteraceae bacterium
TGTGCAGCAGGCCACGCGCGCGCTCGACGAGATCGACGGCGTCACGCAGCGCAATGCCAGCCTGGTGCAGGAGGCCGCACAGCTGTCGCGCGAACTCGACCAGCAGGCGGCGCGGCTGGAGCGGGCCGTGGGGCATTTCGAGCTCGATGCCCGCGAGTCGGCGTTTCGGCGTGCCGTGGAAAAACCGGCCGAAGCAGTCCCGGCACTGCCGGCGCGTGCACCGGCGCGTGCTGCCAGACGCCTGGCCGCCGGCCGCCCGCCTCGTTAGCCGTTCCCGCTGCAGCCGCCGCGCGGCGGCAATTTTCGCTACACTCGCCGGACTGGAGCACCCATGTCCGAACACATCGTCCTGACTTCCCATCCGAATTCGCGCCGCAGCGGCACGAGCTTCGACATCTGCTGGGGCGCGCCCACGGCCGCCGGGCGCGGGCCGGTGATCGCCAGCCTGACCGACCCGTCTCAGCGCAACGCGATCGGCACGCATTCGGGATCCTACGCAGTGTACCGCGCGCTGGCGGTGGCTTCGGGCGCCCTGCAGCGCGACCACAAGCCCGACCTGACCAACACCGCGCCGGCCGAGGCGATCGGCCCGCACCCGCAGTGGGCCGATCCGCGCAAGATCGTCTCGCTAGATCCCTGGGGACACCTGGTGGCCAGCGCCTTCGCCGCGGAGTTGGCGGCCGGCGCCGACATCCGCCCGACCATCGCCGTCACCAAGGCGCACATCAACATGCCGGAACTGAAGGCGGCGGTCGCGGCCGGGCGGCTGCGGCCCGACGGCACGATTCTGGATGAGCGCGGCAACGTCAAGGTCACCAAGGCGGCGATCGACCCGGTTTGGTTTTTGCCGGGTATAGCCGAGCGCTTCGGCGTGAAGGAAAGCCTGCTGCGCCGCGCGCTGTTCGAGCAAACCGCGGGCATGTTCCCGGAACTGGTCACGCGCTCCGACCTGAAGGTGTTCCTGCCGCCGATCGGTGGCATGACGCTGTATTTCTTTGGCGACGTCGAAAAGCTCGGCAAGCCGCAGACGACGATCGCCTGCCGCCTGCACGACGAATGCAACGGCTCCGATGTGTTCGGCTCCGACATCTGCACCTGCCGGCCGTACCTTGCCCACGGCATCGAGGTCTGCATCGAAACGGCGCAGGGCGGCGGGGTCGGCGTGGTGATCTACAACCGCAAGGAAGGCCGCGCGCTCGGCGAGGTCACCAAGTTCCTGGTCTACAACGCGAGGAAGCGCCAGGAAGGCGGCGACCGCGCGGCGACCTACTTTGCGCGCACCGAGTGCGTGGCCGGCGTGCAGGACATGCGCTTCCAGCAATTGATGCCCGATGTCTTCCACTGGCTGGGCATCACGCGCATCGACCGCTGGGCCTCGATGAGCGACTTGAAGCACGGCGCGCTCACTGATGCCGGCATCGAGGTGGTCGAGCGCGTGCCGATTCCGGACGAGCTGATTCCGGCCGACGCGCGTGTCGAGATGGACGCCAAGCGCGCCGCCGGCTATTTCACGAATTACCTGCCCGATCCCGACGAACTGGCCGAGCCCAAGGGCCGCGGGCTCGACGAGTGAACGGCGCCGCCGATTCCGCGCAAGGCTGGCACACCCCGGTGCCGGAGGCGCATCCGGCCGCGGCGCTGCTCAGCGCCGCCGCGGTGCGCCGCCATTGCGGCGAGGTGTTCGCGCAAGTGGCCGCGGGCAACTCCGCGCACTTCATCTGGCACGGCGAACGACTTCCCGAAGCCGCGCGCGGGGTCGCCGCGCTGACCCGCGAGCGCTACCCGCATCTGAACATTCCGTACCACAGCCGCTGGCGGCACTTCTCGGCCGGCGGCATCGACCGCTGGGCGATGCTGGCCCGCCGCTATCGCCTGGAGGGCGACGAAGCGGTGCGCTCGATGATCGACCTGACCATCACCAGCGCGCTGCTCGATGCCGGTGCCGGGAATTCCTGGCGCTACGCCGACCGCGAGTTCGGCGCCACCCTCGGGCGCTCGGAAGGGCTGGCGGCGGCGAGCATCGCGCTGTTTGCCGCCGGCGTGCTGTCCGATCGCGGCGACCAGCCCCTGCGTGCCGACGCCGCGGCACTGATGCGGGTGCGCGAGGGGCACATTGTCAAGTTCTTCCAAGTCGACCACATTGCCAACCCGCTGACCGGGGTCGAGGGACGCGCGCAGTTGATGCGCAACCTCGGCGTGGTCGCGGCGGCCACGCCCGCGGTGTTCGGCCAACCGGCGCGCATCGGCAACCTGTTCGATTACCTGCTCGGTCATTCGACCAACCACACGCTGCCGGCCACCTTCATCCTCGACACGCTGCTGCGCGCGCTGGCGCCGTTGTGGCCCGACCGCGAGGTGCTCGACGGCGTGCCCCTGGGCGACTGCTGGCGCCATCCGGCCGCGACCGGCGGGCGCGTGCCGTTTCACAAGCTCACGCAATGGCTGACGTACTCGCTGCTCGATCCGCTCGAGGTGGCGGGGATCGCCGTCACCGGGCTCGACGAGCTGACCGGGCTGCCCGAATACCGCAAT
>DASUDU010000411.1:0-3255 GCA_036275435.1 Usitatibacteraceae bacterium
CCCGAAGTCCGCCGGCGCTTCCAGGAGCTGGGCGTGGCCAGGGTGCGTGCCGACTGGACCGTCCAGGATCCGGTCATCACCGCGGCATTGGCCGAATTCGGCCGCACGGGGGTCCCGGTCTACGTGTATTACCCGGCAAAAGGCGAGCCGCAACTGCTGCCGGAAGTGCTGACGCCTTCGATCGTCCTTGCCGCGCTGAACGGCACGGAAGCGGCGCACTGAATCCTGCGCCATCGGCATGTTCTCCAGGTCCTTCTCGCTATTGCCGCTGACCGTGCTGGCATTGCTGGCGGCGCTGAGCGTCTGGCTTTCCTACTATGTCCAGGCAAGCGGCGCCGGCCCGGACCGCAAGGCGCGTCACGAACCCGATGTAATCGTCGACAACTTTTCGGCAAAGAAGCTCGATACCCAGGGCGAGGTTCAGTTCGCGGTAAATGCGCGCCAATTGCTGCATTACGCCGATGACGACTCCTCCGAGATGAGCGGCGCTTCGTTCGAGGCCTTTCGCAAGGATCATCCGCCGCTCAATGCATCGGCCCCCCAGGGCCGGCTGGTTCGTGGCAAGGACGGCAAGGATGAAGTCGTGCTATCCGGCGGCGTTACGGTCGAGTCGGTAGCGCAGGGACGTTTCGCGGCGTTGCATTTGACGACGCCGCGCCTGGTCGTGCTGCCGGAAGAGCAATTGGCGCGCTCGACCGATGGAGTAATATTGACCAGCGCGGATGCGCGCATCGTTGCCAAGACGTTTGAGATCAGCGCCGATTCGCGCAAAATCAAGTTGGGCCAAGGCGAGGCCACCTTCAATAGACGCCCATGAAACGACACCACGCTGGAATTTTCGCTCTGCTGGCACTGCATGGGGCTTTCGCCTTCCCGGCAATGGCCGAGTTGGCCGACCGCAATGCGACGGTCAACGTCTCGGCGCGGGAGTGGGAGGCGAGCCAGCTCAACAACACGCTCGAACTGCGCGGCAATGTGGTGCTCACGCAAGGCACCATGCGTCTGGTCGCCGAGCGCATGGTTCTGCTCAAGGATGGCGCGGGAATCAAGAGCGCCACGGCATATGGCGGTCCCGGAGGCCAGGTGTCATTTCGCCAGCGCCGCGAAGGGTCCACCGAGTTCATGGAAGGCTATGCCGACCGCGTGGAGTTCGATGATGAGAAAGACACCCTGGAACTGTTCGCACGCGCAAGGCTGAGGGATGGCCCGGACGAAATGCGCGGCGAATACATTTATTACAATTCGGCGACCGAAGTGTTGCGGGCGCGCGGCAGCATTCCGGCCGGACGCGCAGGCGCCGCTGAACGTGGTGGCGAAGGCGACGCGACCTTTACGTTCCAGCCCCGGGAAAGCCGCAAGAAGGACACAAAGCCCGTCGAGGCCAGGAAATAATCCGGCCCCATGAATGATGCCGCATCGAGCGCAGTCGCGACCCCGCCCGAGCAGGCCGTGCGAAGTGTCCTGCTGGCAGAAAACCTGCGAAAGTCCTATCGACGACGTGTCGTCGTCAGCGATGTTTCCTTAAAGGTCGAAAGCGGCGAGGTCGTCGGACTGCTCGGGCCGAATGGCGCCGGAAAAACCACGTGTTTCTATATGATCGTCGGGCTGGTTCCGGCAGATGCCGGGGAAATCCTGCTCGACGGCCAGAAGGTGACGCGGCTACCGATCTACCGCCGCTCGCGCATGGGTCTGGCCTATCTTCCCCAGGAGGCATCGATATTTCGGCGACTGACCGTCGCCGAGAACATTCGTGCGGTGCTCGAATTGCGCGGCCTTGACGAGGCAAGCGTCGATGCGCATTGCAACGAGCTGCTCGATGAGCTGCACATTGCACACCTGAGGAACAACCCGGCAATCAGCCTTTCCGGCGGTGAAAGGCGGCGTGTGGAAATCGCCCGTGCCCTCGCCGTCGAGCCGCGCTTTGTCCTGCTTGACGAACCGTTCGCCGGAGTCGATCCGATCGCCGTGATCGACATCCAGGGCATCATCCGCTTTCTCAAGAATCGCGGCATCGGCGTGCTGATCACGGATCACAATGTCCGCGAGACCCTTGGTATTTGCGATCACGCCTATATCATCAATGAAGGGAGGGTTCTCGCCGTCGGGCAGCCGGAGGAAATTATCTATAATGAAACTGTCCGCAAGGTTTACTTGGGAGAAAACTTCCGGCTCTGAACCACGCGCCGGCGATGCATCCCCAATATGAAACAAAGCCTTCAGCTCAAGCTTTCTCAGCACCTGACGCTGACTCCCCAGTTGCAGCAATCGATCAAGCTGCTGCAATTGTCGACGGTCGAATTGAACCAGGAGATCGACCGTCTGCTGCTCGAGAACCCGATGCTGGAGCAGGTCGATGAGGGGGGCAACGGCTCCCCGGTTCCCGAGCAAGACTCCATGCCGGCCGAAACAGCGGCGGGCGGCGACAGTCCGGAATCGCCAAGCGCGGAGTTCGGCGAGGGCGGGGATTGGCATGAGGCGGGCGGGTCAAGATCCTCCGGTGACGACGAGGATCGGGATGACAGCCAGTACCCTGCCGCGGAGCAGACGCTTCAGCAGTATCTGATCGACCAATTGATGTTGCTGCCGCTCAGCGAATTCGATCGCCGCACGGCCATCCTGCTGATTGCCCACATCAATGATGACGGCTACCTGCCCGAGGATCTCTCCGAGTTGGCGGCCGACGCCGCCGCCACCTGGGGCATTGGCAATGATGACTTGGCGATCGCACGCAAACTGATCCAAAGCCTTGAGCCGACCGGCGTGGGTGCACAGTCGCTGCGCGAGTGCCTGATCCTGCAAATCGACGCGCTGCCACCGGCCACGCCCGGGCGCGAACTGGCCAAGGCTCTCGCCAACCAGCACCTGGATCTCCTGGCGAACCACGACTTTGCAAGGCTACGGCGCCAGCTGCGCTGCAGCGAGGACGAATTGCGCGAGGCCAACAGCCTGATTACCTCACTCGATCCCAAGCCCGGCAGCCGCATCGGCAACCCGGATGTGCGTTACGTGGTCCCGGATGTCATCGTGAAAAAGACCAATGGGCGCTGGCAGGCTCGCCTGAATGCCGACGTCATGCCGCGGCTGCGTGTCAACAAGTTGTATGCGGACCTGCTGCAGCGCTCGCGCGACGGTGATGGCCGCGGGCTCTCGGCTCAATTGCAGGAGGCGCGCTGGTTGATCAAGAACGTGCAGCAGCGCTTCGACACGATCCTGCGCGTTGCCCAGGCAATTGTCGAGCAGCAGCGGCATTTCTTC
>DASUDU010000412.1:0-9773 GCA_036275435.1 Usitatibacteraceae bacterium
AAGCAGCGGCGCAAGCGTCGGGCCGCTGGCAACCCGGTAGGCGCCGGCCAACGCCATCAGCACGACGATCGAGCCGGCAATGCGCCGCGTTGTCGGGTTGCGCAAGAGCGCCGCGGCAGAGCCTGAAACGCTGCCGATGCCAACGGTCACCGGTAGGGTGCCGATGCCAAAGGCGGTCAGGATGGCCATGCCCAGCAACGGATCCGCAGCGCCGAACGCCACGAGAAGCATCGCATAGGACAAGCCACAGGGAATCCAGCCCCAAAGGGCGCCAAAGGCCAGCGCGCCTCCGGGGCTTTGCACCGGCCCGACGCGTCCGGTGATGCGCGCAAGGTGCGGCCACAGTCGTGCCGCGGGGCCTTCAAGGCGACGGATGCCGTTTGACAGGCCCAACAGGTACAGTCCGGTCAACAAGACGACTCCTTGCGCGAGGATCGCCAACCATGCAGTGGCCAACGCCGACCAAGCCGGGCCGGTGGCCTGCGTGGCGCCCATCCCGAGCAAGCCTGCCAGCAATCCGCCGGCTCCATAGGACAGGATGCGTCCGCACTGCGCGGCAAGGGCGAGGCCGGCATCACCCAGTGCCGGGCGCAGCGACGGGCTTGCAAGCGGAATCACCAATGCGCTCGAGGCGCTCGCCGGCACGCGGCGCGCGGCGATCACCGCGGCCATCGGCGCGCCGCACATCAACGCGCAGTGGCCGGCGCTGCCCAAGCCGCTCATCACGGCCGATAACAACCAGCCGCCGGCAGCCGTTTCCATTGAAAAATCCTAGATGAGCTTCGAGAAGCGCTCGCGCAAGGTATCGCGCGCCAGGTACCGGTCGAAAACCATCGCCACCACCCGCACCAGCAGCCGTCCCTTGGGCGTGACGGTGATCCAGTCTTCGGACAACTCGACGAGACCTTCCTCCTGCAAGGATTCGAGCAATTCCCATTCCTGCGCGAAATACTCGCGGAACTTGATCAGGTGCGCCAGTTCGATCGACTCGATCGACAGCGAGAAATGGCACATCAGCGCCTGGATCACCGCACGGCGCAGCATGTCGTCCGCGGTCAGTTCCAGGCCGCGAAACACCGGCAGTTCGTCGTGGTCGAGCGCGTCGTAATAGGGCTCCAGCGTGCGTACGTTCTGCGCATAGCGGTTGCCGATCTTGCTGATGGCCGACACGCCGAAGGCGAGAAGGTCGCAGTCCGGGCGCGTCGAGTAACCCTGGAAATTGCGGTGCAATCGCCCCTGCGTTGCCGCTACTGCGAGTTCATCGTCGGGCAGCGCGAAGTGATCCATGCCGACGTACACGTATCCGGCCTCGGCAAGCGTGCGAATCGCCAGCGACATGATGGCGAGCTTGGCATCGGGCGTCGGCAGGTCCTCGCTCTGGATGCGCCGCTGCGGCTTGAACATCCCCGGCAGGTGCGCATAGCTGTACAGGGCGATGCGGTCGGGCTTGATGGCGATGACCTTTTCGAGGGTCGTGTAGAAGCCGGCGAGCGTCTGCTTCGGCAGGCCGTAGATCAGGTCGATGTTGATCGAGCGGAAGCCGTTGGCGCGCAAGGCATCGATTGCGGCGATGGTGATTTCCTCGCTTTGCAGGCGGTTCACGGCCTTTTGCACCAGCGGGTCGAAGTCCTGCACGCCGAGGCTTGCGCGGTTGAAACCAATTTCGGCCAGTGTCTTGATCTTTTCGACGTCGACCGAGCGCGGGTCGATCTCGATGGCGTATTCGCCGGGCTGCAAATCGAAGTGCCGACGCATTGACTCCAGCAATTGCCGCAGTTCCTCGCTCGACAGGAAAGTCGGCGTGCCGCCCCCGAGGTGCACCTGCTCGACGCGGCGCGGACCGCTGATCTCCTTGGCGACCAGTTCGAATTCGCGGTCCAGATAGCGCAGGTACTTGGCGCTGCGTCCGTGATCGCGCGTCGCAATCTTGTTGCATCCGCAGTAAAAGCAGATCGTGTCGCAGAATGGGAGGTGCACGTATAATGACAAGGGTTGCGTGGCGAGGGTCAGGCCGCGCGCGCGCAAGGCGAGTCGCTGGGCATTTTGGTCGAAGGCCTCGACGAATCGGTCGGCGGTCGGGTACGAGGTGTACCGCGGGCCGGGTTTGTCATATTTGGCGATGATTTGCGGGTCGACGACGAGGTCGTCGGCGGCTTGCTGGCGGGATTTGGCTTGCATGGTCAGGCAATGATGAATCGGGTAAGATTCGGTATGTTGATGTGGATCAAATTTTCGAGGCGCCCTGATTGTATGGAGTCGTAGGCATACCGTGAACAAAGTTGATTTTTCGCGCCAGCGCCAAGTTGCACTGACCCTTTCGGAACTCAAGGTTGCCTGCCAAACCTGCAACCTGCGGGAAATTTGTTTGCCGGCCGGACTCAACAGCGAGGAAATTGCCCAACTGGATCAATTGGTTAACATTCGGCGCAAGGTTCGCAAAGGCGACGCGTTGTATCGGACCGGCGAACAGTTTGACACCATCTATGCAGTCCGCAGCGGTTTTTTCAAGACGCGCGTGACCTGGGAGGATGGCCGGGACCAGGTCACCGGTTTTTCCATGGCGGGGGAGATCCTGGGCATGGACGGCATCGGCCAGGCCAAATTCCACTGCGACGCCATCGCGCTCGAGGACAGCGAGGTGTGCTGCGTTCCCTACGGGCGGCTCGAGGAGATTTCGCGCGAATTGACCGGGTTGCAGCGGCACTTCCACAAGGTCATGAGTCGTGAGATCGTCCGCGAAAACGGCGTGATGATGTTGCTGGGCGTGATGCGCGCCGAAGAGCGCCTGGCGGCGTTCCTGCTCAATCTTTCCCAACGCCTCGAAGCCCGCGGCTTTTCCCCGCTGGAATTCAATTTGCGCCCGACTCGCGAGGAAATCGGCAGCTACTTGGGCCTGAAACTCGAAACTGTGAGCCGCACCTTCTCGCGTTTCGCCCAGCAGGGCCTGATCGAGATCGACCAGAAGTTCGTGCGCATCATCGATGTGGCCGGCCTGCGCAAGATCTACGCGCATCACACGCATTAGCCGATTCAGCGTGCCAGGCGCAGCTCCTCGGGCAGCGCGAAATCGGGATGGGCCTTGTGGAATTTCTCCAGTTCCGATGCCACGGCCTTGTCGTCGCCGTTCTTCTTCAATTGCAGGATGCGCTTGATCCAAGCGGCGGGCGATTCACGGGCTTCGCTCTGGGTCGCATCCGCCGCTGCCGATTTCGCCAGCGCGGGCGGTGCAGCCGGTGGTGGCGCCGCGCTTGCCGGGGCTGGCCGGGATTGGGCTTCGTGGACGTTGTCCTTGGTTGCTTGTTGCGCGCGCAATGCAGCGATCGCGTCGCCATCGGGCTTGCCGGTAGCGGCCATTTCAATCTTTTGTTGACGCACTGCCTCGGTGAGGCCTTCCTTCGCGACAGCAGGCTTGACCGCGGGGGGCGCTGCCGGTGTGGCGGCGACGCTCGCGGCGGGTGCCGGCGCATCGGCCCGCGCCACGACGGGTTCGGCCTGACGCACCTTTTTTTCTGCTGTTGCGTCGGCCATTCCCCTCTCGCCCAACGCAATCGCGCGTGGCGGCGCGTAGACCGGAGGCGCTACCGCGCCCGGGCTCGCGACAAGTGCGTTTGAGGTTGCCTGTTCCTCGGGCCGGGATGCGGGCGCTTCGCGAACCTGCCCAGAAAACGTGGTTTCAGCTTCGGGTTGCGAAATTGCGCGTTTCGACTTCGCGGACATTTCGCTCATCGCGTATGTCGCCTTGTCGGTCAGTCGGTCGACCGACGCGGACTCGGACGCTGCCGGCTTGGCTGGAGTCACCACGGTTTTCAATGGTGCCGGCGGCAGCTGCGAGGATTCGGCGGCTGTCCCGTCTGCGGTAGCCGGCGCCTTCATCGGCGCCGGTTTGAGCGAAGGGTCGTTGTCGATGGCGACAAAGACCACCGAAAGCGTCAGCACCACAACGGCCGCCGCGGTAAGCGGCCGCGTCCACGCCGGCATGACCCAGCGCGCGCGTGGCCCGGCCTTGACCTGCCGGCGCGCCGCGGCGCGGATGGCTGCGTCGACCGCCGCCGGCGGCCCCTCGGGAGCGGTGCATGCATCGCGATAGGCGCGCGCGATTTCGGCGCGATCGCGCTCGAGATTATCGTCGGGCAGGCGCGGCGTGCTCATCGAAAATCCTCGAGGCGTTCACGCAACTTGGCGATCGCGTAGCGCAGGCGGCTTTTCGCCGCCTCGTGCGAGATGCCTGTTGCCGCGGCGATCTCGGCCACGGTCAGGCCGCCTTCCTCGCTCAACAGGAACGCCTCGCGTTGCGGCGCGGGCAAGCCATCGAGCGCGGCGAGGATTGCCGCGCGCGCGCGTGTTGACGCCACCTGCACCTCCGGCTCGTCCGTGCGCGGGCCGGGCAGGGCCATGTCGACGGATTCCTCGCCGTCCTTCACTTCATACAGGCGCGCCTCGGCCTTGGCGTTGCCGCGAAAGTAATCCATCAGTTTGTTGTGGGCGATGGTAAACAGCCACGTGCGAAACTGCGCCTGCACCGAGTAGCGCGGCGTGGCGGCGATCATGTTCATCCACACGTCCTGGAAGATCTCGTCGATGCGTTCGCTGACGCGGCACTGGCGGGCGATGAAGCGGTAGAGGCCGGCACGGTGACGCGCATAAAGTTCGTCGAAGGCCGCCGCGTCCCCGGATTGATAGCGCAGCATCAAGTCCTCGTCGGTGGATTCTGGCGGGCGCGCATCGTTCATCTCGCCCGGCAGTGTAGCGCACTGCCGGGCGGGCAAGACGGGTCGGCGGGCGGCTACCAACGCGGCGGCGGATCGGCAACAAAGCCGCCGGGGAAGGCGCGCGGCTGGCGCCAGGCGTGACGAGATTCGCGGATCACGCCCATGGCCACCAGGTTTTCGCGGCGGTCATAACGGATGGTGATGACTTCTTCCGGGTAGGGGGTGGCGCGCTCGAATTCCACGCGGCGGGCGTAATTGGTCTCGCCGCGCCCATGGCCCGTGCCCAGTTGCGGGGCGGCGGCCTGCGGCGCGGCGTCGCTGCGTTCGTGCATCTTGCGTTCGCTGCGATCGTAGGAACGGCTTTCCGACTTTTCGCGCGGGGCGGATTGCGGAAAGGCCTGGACTTCCGGTTCCACATATACGGGAGGCGGCGGCAGCGGTTTCCTGCGAAACAGCGCCACGCCGATCACGCCGATATCATCCGGCCGCCCCGTGCGCGCGGCGTAGGAATCGGGCAGTTCGGTGAAGTAGAACGCCGCCGTGCGCGAGAGCGATTTGCGCCAGCCGCTGACGTCCAGCCGCCGCCAGCCGTCAAGCACATAGCCGCCTTGCTGCGGCGAGGCGGTCTGGCCGGTGACGACATTGACGCCATCGACCGACACGACCGCCAGAACGTCTTCCGCCGTCTGGTTGCGAACCACGATCTGGTATTCGTTTCCCGGCCGGCCCTCGACGTAGGCTTGGCCGGCGTGCCAGTGAATCGGTAGGCTGCGCTGCGCGGTGCGGTCGTAAATCTCGACTTGGGCGAGCCGGCTGGCGCCGGCAACGGCGGGCAGTGCCGCCAGCAGGATGGACAGTGCGGTGCGACGATTCATGACGGGCTCCCGGAAATGGACAGCAAGCCATTGAACGCGGCGATCGCGAAAACGGGTTCGCCGCTCGAGAAGCCAATGCGCCGATGCCGGGAAATTGCGGTCGGTTGGTTTATCCGCTTTGGGACCGAGACCGGACAGCAAGTGACGGGCGCGGTTTCCCCCGGGATTGCCGGGGCAACCGGCAGAGCCCGAAATCAGGGACTGACGGCTGGCAAGTGATAGCGGACCTTGGATCCGGTGACCTCGACAATGCCGCGTGCAACCAGCGCATTGCAAATGCGTTGCGCTTCGGCGGGCGGCTGGTCCTTGCCGACCTGATTCTGGATCGTCCCAAGGAGGGTCTTGAGCGTCGCCGGCCGCGAGCGGGCGCGCGCCGCGAGGTTTTCCAGGACCCGATCGAGATTCGCGTCGTGCGCGCTGGCGACAGGTTTGGCCGGTGTACGCCGGCGCGTAGCCGTGCGTGGCACAACTGTCGGGATGGCAGTGGCGGCTACCGGTGCCTTGGCTGGGCGCGGCTTTGCGGCCTTGAATTCTGCAATCTCATCGATCGATGCATGCCGAGCGATGTGCTTTCCTTCCCCTGCAAGGCGGGCGATCAAGGCGTCGAAGCCTTTGTCCTTGGAGATCACGAAGCAGTGCGCCTTCGGCTCGGCCGCCAGCAATTGGCCGAGGAAATAGGCAATGTGAAAATCGAGCGCATTCGGCCCTGTCGCGTGCAGCCGGACGTACTCGCCGCGCTCGCCAAGACTTTGCATGGCGACCGCAAGGTCGGTACTCAGCTTGGTGTTGGCCTTGCCGAGAAACACCTTCACCCGCCAGCCATGGCCTTGCAGCAACGCCAGCGACTTGACCGGGACGTTTTCGTAGTCGACCAGGATGTAGCGGTTTTCCATGTAATCCCAGTGAGTGGTTGGCGAGGCGAGCGGTTTGCGTTCTTCGCGCGAGAGTCTATTGGTGAACAACAAAGTCCAATGCCGGCGCGGCTTTCCGGGCGAAAGTTCCTGGAAAGCCCCGCCGGCTCTTGGGTTTTCCGCCCGGGTTCTAGCGGAAGCTCTTCCAGAATCTTGCGAAGTAGGATGCGCCGTTCAGGCCGAACTGCACCGAGTCGTAGATGAAACCGTTGTCGGTTTCGTTCGGATCCTGCTTGGAAGGCTTGATGTTGAAGATGTTTGCGCCGCCCACGGTGAACTTGGTGTCCTTGTCGAAGGACCAGGTGAACGACAGGTCGGCCGAGGTCTTCGGTGCGTAATAGGCGTTCGGCACGCCGTTGGCGGTACCCGAGAAGGTTCCCAAGGTCTGCGCGCCGAAACGGATGATTTTCAGATCCGATTCGAGCTTGCCGGTCACGTAATTGAAATTCAACGTGGCCTTGTTGCGCGGGCCGCCCTGCTCGATGAACAGGCGTTCGCGCTCGGAAAGCAGCACGTCCTCGAACCCGGCCAGCGACCGCGGTGTCTTGATGCCGGTCACTTCGGTCTTTGACACGTTGACGGCAAGGTAGGTCGAAAGCCTGCCGCCGCCCACATCGGTCTTGTGCGAGACCGTGAGGTCGAAACCCTTGGTTTCCGTGTTCACCGAATTAACGAAGAACTGCGCCTGTCCCACGCCCAAGCCCTGCAGGATGCTGCCGAGGGCTGGGAAGTTGTTTTCGTCAAAGCGGCCGGACAGCACAATGCGATCGTCGATGTCGATCTTGTACAGGTCAGCAGTAATTGACAGATCCTTGGCCGGCGACAGGGTCATGCCGATGGTGGAATTCTTTGATTTTTCCTCCTTCAGCTTCGGAATGCCCGCGGCATTGGCGATGGCGCTGCCGTTGGGCGCCAGCACGACGTCCAGCGGACGGCCACTGATGAAATCGGTAAATGTCGAGGAGAAGAAAACCTGTTGCAGCGAGGGTGCGCGAAAGCCCGTGCTGAACGCGCCGCGAAACAGCAAGGAATCGTTCACGCGAAAACTGGCGGCGACCTTCCCGGTGGTAGTGGAACCGAAATCGCTGTACTTCTCGTGGCGTGCCGCGGTCTGGACCTTGAACTGCTCGGTCAGGTCGGTTTCAATGTCCAGGTACGCCGCCCAGCTGTTGCGCTTCTTGTCGGTTGCATCCGCGGGTTGGAATCCGGGAAAGCCCTGGCTGCCGGCATTGCCACCGTTGCCGACCCCATCGACGTCGTTGTAGGAGCCCGGCTCGCCGGCAAAGATCTTGTAGTTCTCGCGGCGGTATTCGAGCCCGGCGGCCACGTTCATGCCCCGCGCAATGCCTTCGTAGAACTTGGACAGGTCGAAATTGGTCGTCGACTGGTCAAACGAGAACCCGCCGGCATCGAAGCGGTTGGGGCTGATGCCGCGGCCGCCGCGCAACAGGTCTTGGTTCGCAATCGAGGCGTTCAAGGTGTTGCTGATGTCGTATTTCAAGCGGTTGTACCCGTAGGTTTGGGACAGGTCTGCCTTCCAGGCGCCCCATTGGCCGCGATGGCCAAGGATCAGGTACCGGTCGTCGACGTCACCGTTGATGAACGGGACGAATCCGTTCGGGTACATTGCCGCGGAGTTGCGCGATGGAATGTCGCCCGAACCGACGCCGCCGCGGGCAAACGCGCCGGACGAGGCATCGCGCGTCTGCACGCCCGCGGTGAAATACAGCCTCCCGGTCGGGCTGGTCGGTACCTCGCCGTTGGCGTAGATCGTGGCGTTTTCGCTCTTGGTATCGCCGATGATGCGCGGGTTGCCGGGTTCGGCACGGTTGGAGCGGCCGCGGTCCAGGTACTCTGCAGTAAGGGCAACGATACCCTTGTCGCCGACTTGAAAGCCGCAATAGCCGGACGCAAGATAGTTCTTGCCGTCGCCTTCCGAGTACTGCCCGTAGCCAAAAATCGCCTCACAGCCTTTCTTTTTTTTCAGCGTGATGTCGATCACCCCGGCGATGGCATCCGATCCGTACTGTGCCGCAGCACCGTCGCGCAACACCTGTACATTGTCAATCGCCAACAATGGCAGCGAATTCATGTCGGTGCCGGTGTTGCCGCGATTCCTCGCGCCGAACAAGTTGACCAGCGAAACCGTGTGGCGCCGCTTGCCATTGACCAATACCAGCGTCTGGTCGGAGCCCAAGCCGCGCAACGCGGCCGAATCGATCAGGTCGGCGCCGTCGGCACCGGTCTGGCGCGTGGTGTTGAACGATGGCGAAATGTAGTTCAGGGTCTGCGCAAGATCGAACTGCCCACCCTGTTCTGTGGCCTTGGACAGGGAAATGAAGTCGACCGGGACCGGTGTATCGGTTGACGAGGCATTGAGCCGGCGCGAACCAATGACCTGCACGGTTTCGACCGATTGCGCTTCCGGTTTTTTCTCGGCCGGCGCAACCTGCGCGATGGCAACCGGTTGCACAAGCGCCGTAGCGCCTGCGCCATAAAGGGAGATCAGGACTGCGCGAGAGAGGATCTTCATGGGTTTTCCTTTCTTGTTGGAACTTGCACGGTGCGGCGGCAGTGGCCGGCGAAGCGGCCATTATTGCGCTTTTTGGCTACGAGGGATGCGCCAACGTCATTGCGGAACGACGAGGATCTTGCCCTCGCGTCCACCGGCCGCGGCGGCGGCCACCGCTTCCCTGATCTGCATCAGGCCGAACGTCGCCTGGACCCGCGCCTTGAGTTTTCCACTCGCGACCAGTCCGCCGATTTCCCCGAACAAGGCGGCTTGCCGTGCGCGTTCGGCATGCGCGAACCAGTGTGCCAGCCAGAATCCCTTGAGCGTCACGTCCCGGAACACGAATGACGCAGGTGAAATCACGCAGTCTTCACCGCTCATGACCCCATAGTTGACCAGGGTGGCGCCCTCGGCAAGGCACTTGGCGAGGCGATTGGTGGCCTGGCCACCTACGCAGTCGATACCGAGGCGGATCGGCGCGCCGCCGGTGGCCTCCGCAACGCGCCGGGCCAGTCCTTCGCCGTCGGTCAGAACCACATCGCCGCCTTCTTCCAGCACGGACTGCCTGGCGCTATCGCGGCGCACGACATTGACAGTCTGGATGCCCTTCATCCTTGCCAGTTGCACCAGGTAGCCGCCAACGCCGGAATTGGCGCCGTTCTGGATCACCCAGTCGCCGGGATTGAGCGTGACGAATTCGCTCAACATCAGGAGGGCCGTCGGCGGATTCACGGTCATCATCGCCAGCTGTTGCGGATCCGCCGAG
>DASUDU010000413.1:0-3954 GCA_036275435.1 Usitatibacteraceae bacterium
CCAGCTTCCCGGCCTGCAGGCGCGGCTGATGAGCCAGGCGCTCAGGAAGCTCACCGCCAACATCAAGCGCTCGAACACGCTGGTGATTTTCATCAACCAGATCCGCATGAAGATCGGCGTGATGTTCGGCAACCCGGAAACTACCACCGGCGGCAATGCGCTGAAGTTCTACGCCTCGGTGCGCCTCGACATCCGCCGCACCGGCGCGATCAAGGCCGGTGAAGAAGTGATCGGCTCGGAGACACGCGTCAAGGTGGTCAAGAACAAGGTCGCGCCGCCGTTTCGCGTCGCCGATTTCGACATCCTCTACGGCGAGGGTATTTCCCGCGAGGGCGAGATCATCGAACTGGGCGTGTTGCACAAGATCGTCGACAAGTCCGGTGCCTGGTATGCCTACCAGGGCGAGAAGATCGGACAGGGCAAGGACAATACCCGCAAGTTCCTCAAGGAAAACCCCGACATGGCCCAGGAAATCGAAGCCAAGATCCGTGCCGCGGTTGGCGTCGCCGGGGTCGGTGGTTCTGTCGAAGCGGACGAGGACGACGCAGAGGAATAGGCGCCGGCGCGTCGCGCCGGTTCAGCGCCTGATTCACATGAATCCCCTGGTCTTCGGCATCGGTGCCGGCGTGGTCTTCGGTGTGCTCACCGTTCTGACCATGCTGCCCCTGAGTTTCCCCGACCGAACGGTCGCGCTGTCTGCGGCCTTTGCCAGCCGTTTTGCGATCGGTTTTCTCGTACCACTGGTCCGGATGCCTGTGGCGCCAGCCCTGCGCGGCGCGTTGGTCGGGTTGCTGGTTAGCATCCCCGATGCGTTGGTGACCGGCGCGTACCTGCCCGTGATCCTGATCGGCACGCTTGGTGGTGCGTTGATCGGCGGGCTTGCCGGGCGCTTTGCCGGGAGGGCAGTGCCGTAAGGCAGTTTGCAGCGCTGTGGCGATGTCTACGCGCAATGCGCTGGAAAGTTCGATGGTTGGGCCGCTCGACGCATTCGAGCATGTTTGCCAGGGCGGCTCTTTTTTCTTCAAGGAGTGGGGCATGTTGGCTGAGTTGTTTGGTTTGGATGCAGCGGCGGAAGCCAATTGGGCAGCGGGCAACGACATGCGGCCCGGCAGCATGCCTGCGCGCAGCGGCCTGTTCACCCGGCCGTGTCCCGGCGGCGCCACGCGGGCGATGCGCCCGCTGGCGGCCTGCACCCGGTGCGATGCGCTGTCCTACCGGCGCGCCGATGTGGGTTCGCCATGCACACGCCGGCAACATGGACAACGCTGTGCCGGCATGATGAACCCCGCAGGGGCCTTCAAGTGCTGGGCAACCTGCGACGAGTGTGCCGGAAGCGGCTGGACGCGCGGCATGGTCTGCATGCGTTGCCATAGCGCCGGTTGGCGGCCGGCGCGCTGACCGCACGGAACCTCCGTCTCATGTTTGCGCCCCGTCGCGTTCCCGAGCAAAACCACGAGGATCCCGGCGCCGTGCAACCGCCCGAAGAGAAGGCCTTGCGCTCGCACGCGATCGGCTGGCTGGCGCGTCGGGATCTGTCCAGGGCCACGCTGATCGGCCGGATTCGGGCGCTGGGAGCGACTGTCGAGGCTGCCGAACAAATTGCCCGCTGGTGCGAGGAACGGGGGTTTCTTTGCGAAGGGCGCCTGGCCGACAACCTGTCGCGCCGGCTCGGCGCGCGCTTCGGCACGCGTCGCATTGCACGGCACCTGCGCGACAAGGGCATCGATGCCGCGCATGCCGCGTCGGCGCTCGGCGATCTGCAGGAGACGGAGTTCGCGCGGGCCTGGGCGGTGTGGACGCGCCGCTTCGGGGTTTTGCCTACGTCATCGGCCGATTCCGCCCGTCAGCAGCGCTTCCTGGTGACACGCGGATTTTCCGGAGACATCGTGCGCAGAATCCTGCGTGGTGAAATCCCGGAAGAGTCGTCATCGTCGTGACTTGACGGCGGTCAAATAAGGCTGCAAATCGCACTTCTGGCGCCTGCCAGCCGATACAATCAGCTTCGTGATCGCCTCTCGTGGGGCTGCATCCCGGGCGGCACTGCCGCAGCGGTGTGTCGCCTTGCACCGACATCGCGCGCGTTCGCCTCCTTGCATGTGCAACCAGAGCCGGTGCCCGACGTGAAGTT
Source organism: Usitatibacteraceae bacterium (assembly GCA_036275435.1). Lineage (GTDB taxonomy): Bacteria > Pseudomonadota > Gammaproteobacteria > Burkholderiales > Usitatibacteraceae > UKL13-2. Next base: position 2,129 of record DASUDU010000413.1, read on the forward strand.
TTACAAACTGCTCAACTGGATTCCCTGGTTTCGCGACAATCACGAGCGCAAGCTCGGACTGGTGCTGTTCCTAGCGACCCAGGCGACATTGTTGGCGTACCTTGCGATCAAGGCGCTGAGCAACGACCCGGTCGACCTGGGCATCGTGTTCATCGGCACCATTTTCAACGTCGGGTCGTGGGGAGCCGCGTACTTGGCGATGCGCCTGTATTTCCTGCCGGTGGAGCACACGTCCAAGGCGCTGCGCAATTACCTTGAGCGGCAACCTGCCGTCGCGTTGCCGGCCGACGGCAAGGACCTGATCGGGCAATTGATGCGCGACGCCGAATACCTCGGCCGGCGCTATGCACAGGATACGGCCGAGCTGCAACGTTCGGTCGACGATGACGTCCTGACGGGGCTGTACACACGCAGCGCCGCCAAGCGGCGCCTGAGCGAGGACGTGGCGCGCTCCGAGCGCGGGCAGATGACGTTCCACTTCGTGTTCGTGTCGCTGCACGGATTGACCGAATTGGGTCGCGAGCATGGCAACGAGCGCGTCGACGCACTGCTTCAGCATGTCGCAACACTGCTGTCGGTCAATTCGCGGCGATCCGACTGGGTCGCGCGCTGGAGTGAGCATGTGTTTGCCATTGGCTATTGCGATAACAACAAGATTGTCGAAGCCGTTACCCGCCTGCATGGCATTGTCGAGAACAGCCCGTTCGAAATTGCGCCGAATTGCCGGGTCGCACCACGCGCCGCCTGTGGCGCCGTGATGCACGCCAGGGGCCTGGACGTGAAGGCGGTTTTTGAAATGGCGCAGGAGGCACTGCGCGAAGCCGAGCGCGGATTGGCTTCGGACGAGGCCGCCAAGCGCATCCATGTGAACATCCCCGCTCCGGTGATCGACACGGACCTGAAGGAACTGATGCGCTGATCAGCGGGTCAGCATACTCGTGCCGCTGCTGATCGATGTACCCTGGGTCCAGCGCAGCAGCTTGTCGCCGGCGCGCGGGTCGAGGTCCATCCACAGCAACGGAATCGCTGCAACCAGCAGGCCCATGACCAGGGTGGTGATTCGGCGCGAGGACATGCGGCGAATTTACGCCTTTTTTCAAGGCGCGGTGCCAGCGCCTGCAATTGGCGGCATGCGCTGGGAAAAACGGGTCGGGCGTATAATTTTCGGTTCGTTTTCCAGGAGCGCCCATGGCCATCGTCACACCCCTCAATGCCCTCGGTGCGCCCCATGCGCGCGGGGAACCCGGTCGCAACCCCGGAATCAAGTTTGACCTGGGACCGGTGCGCGATGTGCGCGTCAACCGCAGTGCCGTCGAGCGCCGCGCCGCCACCATGGGCACGCGCCGCACCGTGAAAAAGGAGTGGCAGGCCGCATGGCTGCTGCACGCGGTACGCACCATCGACCTGACCACCCTGAGCGGCGATGACACTCCGGGCACGGTCAAGCGCCTGTGCGCCAAGGCCCGCCAACCCATTCGCCCGGAACTGCTCAAGGATCTGGGATTCAACGAGCCGCTCACCACCGGCGCGGTGTGCGTATACCACGCGTTTGTGAAAACCGCAGTCGAGGCGCTGAAAGGCTCCGGCATTCCGGTTGCGGCGGTATCCACCGGTTTTCCAGCCGGTCTCACGCCCTTCCCGCAGAAGATCGAGGAAATCAAGGCGAGCGTAAAGGACGGCGCGGCGGAGATCGACATCGTCATTTCCCGCGAGCATGTGTTGAACGGCGACTGGCGCGCGCTCTACGACGAAGTGAAGGCCTTCCGCGAGGCCTGCGGCCCGGCACATATGAAAGCCATCATCGCCACCGGCGAACTGGGCACGCT
>DASUDU010000414.1:0-6002 GCA_036275435.1 Usitatibacteraceae bacterium
CGACAACGTCGCCACCTCGATCATCCTCGCCGCGGGCTTGCTGGCCGCAGCAACCGGAGTCTTCGCCAAGCCGGCAGCGGTCTCGCAACCGGCGGTCCAGCGCATGGACACCATCGTCGTCACCGCCAAGCGCGGCGTCGATACCCGCCTCGACACCATCGTCGTACGGGCGTCCCGCAATCTGAGCCAGGCGTAAAGCCATCGCCTTTGAAGGGATTGGCGACGACGTGCACGGCGCCGCAATGCGGCGCCAGCAAAGCAAAACGGCGGACTTCGGTCCGCCGTTTTGCTTTGTACCCCGCTACCTTGTACCCCGTCAATTTGCGGTTACTTTATTGCCGGGGCCTGAGCACGGGCGATGGCATCGACCTTGAGCACGCTCGGCTTGCGATCCGCGCCCTCGAAGGTCAGTTCCAGCGGCACCTTGTCGCCGTCCTTGAGCGGCGCTTTGACCTTGAACAACATGATGTGCCTGCCGCCGGGCTTGAGGCTAACCACCTGGCCCGCAGGAATCTCCAGTGCCGGCAGCGCCTTCATTTCCATCACGCCGTTGTTCATGCGCATGTCGTGGATCTCGACGATGCCCGCTACCGGAGAGCCGGCCTTGACGAGTTTGAGCGGCACGGACGAGCGGATGTCCAGGTACGCGGCCGAAACGCTCGAACCGGGAAGGCTGGCCTTGGCCCAGGCATTGCTGACCTCGGGTGCCGGCGGCTGGGCATGGGCGGCAAGGGCAAGACCGCCGCAGAGCAGCAGCAGGGACTGGGTTCGATTCATTTCCAGTTTCCTTTGAGCAAGGGTTCGGTGTCCAGGTACGTGGCGCATTGCCGCGCCGCGTCGCTGGATAGTCCGGGATGGTACGGCAGCTCGCCTAAGCACGGCGCGTCGATCAGCCGCTTTAGCGTGGACAGGTTTTCGGCATATGCGTTCATCACAGCCCCGGGCGTATTGGCGATCCAGCCTGCCAGGGTGAGGCCGCGCGCACGGATCGCCTCGACCGTGAGCAGCGCATGGTTGAGGCAACCGAGGCGCATGCCCACGACCAGGATTACCGGCAGGGCGAGCGCATCGGGAATGTCGGCCATCGAGTGCGGCCCGGCCAGGGGCACCAAGAACCCGCCGGCGCCTTCTACCAGCACCAAATCGGACCGCTCGCGCAGTGCCGCGAAGGCGATGGCAATGACGCCCATCTGGATGTCGACGCCCTCGCGCGCGGCGGCGATGTGCGGCGCAATGGCTTCGCGCAGCGAGTACGGATTGACCGCGTGCAGCGGGTAGCGGTGCCCGGTCAGTTCCTGGAACCTGGCCACGTCCTCGTTCATTTCGAGGGCGCCGATTGTCTCGGTGCCAGCCGAAACCGGCTTCATTGCGGCCACGCAAAGTCCCTGCTGCTGCAGCGCCGCCAGCAGCGCGCAGGTGACGAAGGTCTTGCCGATGCCGGTGTCGGTGCCGGTGACAAAAAACCCGGCGGTGGTTGTCCTCGCGGCGCTGCTCATGGCGCTTTGCGCAGCATGCGGCGGAACTCGCCCAGACTCACCGCCTGCACGCCATCGACGGTTTTGCGGGTTCGTCCGGCGGGTTTCCAGGCATGCCCATAGACCACTTCGTAGGTTGCGGGCAGGCGGTTGTCACGTCGCAGGGCCTCGTAGGCGGCGACCATGCGCTGCCAGCGCGATTTTCCGGTCAGTCCGCGCGGGCGGCCCGGCAGCACGTTGTGCGCGCCGATGCCCTTCAGGTCGGCGAACAGGCCCCTCAGGTCCGCATAGGTCAGCGTGACCAGCTCCTGGTCCATCACCGGATCGCTGAATCCGGCGCTGACCAGCATGTCGCCCAGATCGTGCATGTCGACGAAATCGTTGACGTGCGATGCGGCGTCGGCGGCGCGAAACGCGGCGCGCAGTTCCTTGAGCGTGTCCGGGCCGAACGTGGTGAACATGACCAGGCCCTCGGGCGCGATCACGCGCTGCGCCTCGGCGATCACGCGTTCTGCATCGCACCATTGCAGCGTCAGGTTGGACAGCACCAGGTCGAACGACTCGGCGGCAAGCGGCAGGGCTTCGGCGTCGGCGCACAGGTAGGCAAGCTTGCTGCGTCGCGCGAAAAACCGGTTGAGCAGCGTCGGTGCGGCGGCGCGCGTGCGCGCCGCAGCCAGCATGGCCGGCGCGATGTCGACGGCGATCACCTGCGCGTCCGGGTAGCGCTCCATCGCCGCGCGCGTGGCGAAACCGGTGCCGCTGCCCAGGTCGAGTATGCGCTGCGGCTGCAGCCTGACCAGGTCGAGGCGCTCCATCAGTCGCGCGCCGATTTCGCGCTGCAGGACGGCGTGCGCGTCGTAATCCGCGGCGCGTGCGCCGAAGGATCGGCGCACATCGCGCTTGAGGGGCAATGCCGGTCGGCTCATCGCTGCAGAAATCCGAGGACGTGGGCGAGGAACTCCTCGCGGTGGGAAAGAAACGGTGCATGCGCCGCATGCGGCATCAGGCAGTACTCGGCGTTCGGCAGGTTGGCGGCGAGCCACTCGGCCGCGCCGGTCGAGGTCAGCGCGTCGTGGTCGCCCTGGATCACCAGCGCCGGGTGCGAAAGGGTGCGCACGGCCTCGCGCACGTCGCTGACATTGAGCACCCCAAGGCACGCCTGCAGCGCATCGACGTTGGGCGCGCCGTGCCGGTCGATCGATTCCTGCAGCGCGCGCACCACCTGTCGCGCGTTGGGCATCTGCAGCGCCTGCAGTGCGAGGAAGTTGCGGATGGTGAGGCTGTAGTCGCGCGACAGGCGCGCCGCAAAGTCGGCGAGGATGGCCGGCGATTTTCCCAGCGGCCAGTCGGCGGCGGCGGTAAAGCGCGGCGTCGAGCCGACGGTGATCAGTCGCCCGATGCGCGCCGGCTCGGTCGCGGCGATGCGCAGCGCCATGTGCCCGCCCAGCGACCAGCCGAGCAGGTGGGTACGCGCCGGCAGCACGCCGAGGACCGCCGCGGCGAAGGCTTCCGGCGTGGTCACCGGCGCGCCGGCGGACCGGCCGTGACCGGGCAAATCGACGCGGTGCACAGTGAAGTGGCGGGCAAGCGGCTCGAGCACGCCGTCCCAGACGGCGCTGTTCATCCCCCAGCCGTGCAACAACGCCAGGTTCGGGCCGCGTCCGGCCACGTCGACGTACATCGTCATGCCGGCTCCCCGCGCTGCATCAGGATCACTTCGAGGTCGGTCAGCGCGGTGACCAGGTCGAGCAGGTCCTCGGCGCTGTGATTGGCGTTGATCGACACGCGCAGTCGCGCGGTGCCGGCCGGGACCGCCGGCGGACGGATTGCGGGCACCCACAGGCTGCGTTCGAGCAAGTGCTCGGCAAAAGACAGGGCCGTGGCGTTGGCGCCGACGATGACCGGCTGGATGGCGGTCATCGAATAGGGCGTGCGGGCGCTTTGCAGTTTCAGGGCATCGCCGAAAAAATCGATCAGCGCACGCAACTGCGTCAGCCGCTCGCGCTCCTGCTCGAGGATGTCGAGACTCGCCTGCATGGCTGCGGCGATCACCGGCGGCGTGGCCGTCGAGAACAGGTAAGTGCGCGCGCTTTGCAGAATCCACTCGACCACGTCGGCGTTGCCGGCGACGAAGGCGCCGTAGCCGCCCATCGCCTTGCCCAGCGTCGCCATGTAGACGATGCGCTCGGCGCCCGGCGCGTTGAGCAGGTTGAAGTGCTCGAGCGCGCCGCGGCCGCGATAGCCGAGCACGCCGAAACCGTGCGCATCGTCGATGACCAGCAGCGCATCGTGGCGCATGGCCAGCTCCAGCAGGCCGGGCAGCGGCGCGAGGTCGCCGTCCATGCTGAACACGGCATCGGTGACGATCAGCTTGCGGCCGCCGGCGGGCGCGGCCTCGAGCAGGGCAGCGGCGCGTTCGAGGTTGCCGTGCGCATAGCGGCGCACGGTGGCGCGCGACAATTGCGCGCCGTCGATCAGGCTGGCGTGGTTGAGCTTGTCGGCGACCAGCGTGTCGCCGCGGCCGGCCAGGGCGGCGAGGATGCCGAGGTTGGCTGCATAACCGGAGGAAAACAGCAACGCGCGCGGCAGGCCGCTGAACGCGGCAAGGCGTTCCTCGAGCGCATGGTGCGCGCGCATGTGCCCCGACACCATGTGCGACGCCGCAGCGCCCAGCCCGTAGCGTTTGAGCGCGCGCGTCGCCGCCTCGACGACCTTCGGGTGCGAAGCCAGTCCCAGGTAATCGTTGCTGGCAAAGCACAGCACGCGCCGGCCATCGACCACCATCGATGCGTCCTGCGTTCCATCGACGAGCTTGCGCACGCGCAGCTGGTCGGCCTGGGCCAGTTCGGAGAGCAATGTCGAGTAATCGGTGCGGTGCATGGGGAGCCCGTTGCGGGTCGGGGCGCCCGGTCGGCACGGCAGTGCGGACCGGGAAAGTCCTTGACTGGCGTGCCGTTCCGGGCAAAAAGGCCCGAAAACGCGCTCCAGCCAAGGAGTTTTTACATTGGGGTGATGCCGAGCCGGGCGAACAGCGCGCGGTCCTTCTCGACGTCCGGGTTGCCGGTGGTCAGCAGCTTTTCGCCATAGAAAACCGAATTGGCGCCGGCCAGGAAACACAGCGCCTGGGTCGCTTCGTTCATGTCCTGGCGGCCGGCCGACAGTCGCACCGCGCTGTGCGGCATGGTGATGCGCGCTACCGCGACGGTGCGCACGAACTCGCTCCAGTCGATCGCGTCTTCGCCCTGCAGGCGATCGTGCAATGGCGTGCCTTCGACCTGCACCAGGAAATTGATCGGCACCGATTCGGGCGGCGGATCGAGGTTGGCCAGCTGGGCGATCAGCCCGGCGCGCTCCCCGCGCGACTCGCCCATGCCGACGATGCCGCCGCAGCAGACGTTGATGCCCGCGTGCTTGACCCGCTCGAGCGTGTCAAGCCGATCCTGGTAGTCGCGGGTGGTGATGACCTTGCCGTAGAACTCCGGCGCGGTGTCGAGGTTGTGGTTGTAGTAGTCGAGGCCGGCGTCCTTGAGTTGCTCGGCCTGCCCGTCCTTGAGCATGCCGAGCGTGCAGCAGGTCTCCAGGCCGAGCGCCTTGACCTCGCGGACCATTTCGAGCACCGGCAGCAGGTCCCGCTCCTTCGGGCCGCGCCACGCCGCGCCCATGCAAAAGCGCGTCGCGCCGTGCTCGCGCGCGCGGCGCGCGGCGTCGACCACCGCATCGAGCGGCAGCAGGGCATCGTTGTCCACGCCCGCGTGATGGCGCGCCGATTGCGGGCAATAGCCGCAATCTTCGGAACAGCCGCCGGTCTTGATCGACAACAGCGTCGACAATTGCACCGCATTGGGATCATGGTGCGCGCGATGCACTTGGTGCGCGCGATCGATCAAGTCGGCGAACGGCAGTTCGAACAGCGCCCGCACCGCAGCCAGCGGCCAGCGCTGCAGTCGCGCGTCCGGCCGGTGCACGGTCACCGGAATTGCCGCGCCGGTGGCAGCGGGGCTTGCGGAATCCTGCAAAACGTCATCCATGGCATTGCCCAGAATTCGGAACGTGGCATGATTGTCGATGCCGTGCCCAATGTCAACCTGATGTCCAGACAGGGGTATCCAATTGATTAATTTGTAGGCAGTCATTCCTCCGCGAGCGGTTGCCCGACGCGCGTCGACGGGGTATTTCTCCTTTGCCCGCGAAAACAGAGCCCTTGCGCATGCTCAGACTGTTTCGAGACCTCGGCCTGCAGCAGGACTGCACCCTGTGCGACGCGCGCAGCAGCGGCCTGTTGTGCCCGTCCTGCCGCGCCGACTTGCCGCGCGCGGACGCGCCTGCCTGCGCGCGTTGCGCGATCGGCCTTCCGGTACCCGGGGTATGCGGCGCATGCCTGCAGGATCCACCGGCATTCGACGAGGCCATCGCTGCGTTCCGCTATGGTTTTCCGCTGGACCGCATCGTCCAGGCGTTGAAGTTCAGCCGCGAACTTGCTCTCGCGGGCCTGCTGGCCGAGGCATTGGCCGTGGCGGTTCGAGCCCA
>DASUDU010000415.1:0-2855 GCA_036275435.1 Usitatibacteraceae bacterium
CAGCACGGCCAGGCCGATTGCCAGCGCCACTGACCACAGGCGCAGGTCGCGCGCCTCGCGGGTGAGCGCATGGAACACCAGGAATGCCAGCGTCGGCGTCACAATGTCGCGCTTGACCACCTGCAGGGCGTTGAGCGGCTCAGGGCCCATCAGGGCGGAAGCGAACGCCAGCATGAACCACAGCGCCAAGGCCGTTCCCAGCAGGCGGGCGCGCGGTAGTGCAGCGGCGAGGCCGCCACGCAGCGACCACAAGATCAAGAACGCAGCCAGCAGCAGCAAAGCGCCGCGCAGGCCCGCGGACGAACGAAACGGCGTGACCACCAGCACGCCGAAGGCTGCAAACCGCGCGAGGCGCCACGCCAGGGTTTCAGGTACGCCGCTCATGCGCCTCCTCCCGAGCGCCAGCTGCGCCAGAGGATCTGCAGCAACTGGCGCTTGCGCGTCCACGTCACGGCATCGGCCCACAGGGCGCGCCAGAACCGCGTTTGCGCGAGCTTCTCGTCGAGCGGCCTGCGCACCGCGCGATCGGCCACATGCCGCCACAACTCCGCGACCTGCACGCCCTGCCCGCACAGTTCGTGGCGCAGCGCCTCCAGCAGCCCGCCGCCGATGGCATGGCGCCGGTTGATGTCGCGCAGCTGCCCGACCACCTCGATCAGGCTCAACGCGCGCTGCACGCGCATTGCGTCGTCCGAACGCATGGTGATCGAGGCCGGATGGCGGTGGTATTCATAGAGTTGCGCATCGACAAAACAGAACCGTTCGGCGGCCAGGTCACCCTCGGTGATCCAGGCGATGTCCTCATGGACGATGCCTTCGCGAAAGCGCAGCCCGGTGCGCAGCAGGTATTCGTGGCGATAGAAGCGCAGCCAGACCAGGTGCCGGCATTCCTTTTGCCGGCACGACAGCGCGACCCAATCGCGGCCGGACATCGGGCCTGCGGGCTTGGCCTGCCGGTAGAGCGGGCCGATGCGCGCGCCGGCCTCGACCTCCTGGGCGTTGAAGGCCACGACGTCGGCGCGCTGGCGATCGGCGACGTCGACCAAGGTGCGCAGCGCGCCCTGGGCGACGCGATCGTCGGCGTCGACCATCCACACGTAGTCACCGGCGGCCTCGTCGAGCCCGCGGTTGCGGCTGGCCGCGACGCCGCGATTGGCGCCGCCCGCATGTTGCAACACACGGACCCGCGAATCGGCAGCCGCGGCACGCGCGAGGATTTGCGCGCTGGCATCCGCGGATCCATCGTCGATGGCGAGCAATTCGAAATCGGCGAAGTCTTGGGAAAGGATTGCGGCGAGCCCGGCTTCGAGGAATCCGGCGGCGTTGTGCACCGGCACGATGAGGGTCACACGCGGCATGGGTAGGGATCTGGTCTGGCCCGCGACACGCTGTCCCGGCGCCGCTCATTGTACCGAATGCGCCCATGCTATCCTCGACGGATGGCCGTCGCTTCCCCCATGATTTCCGCTGCGACGCTCGCGGTTTCGATCGTCACGTTTCGCCCGGACGCGGCATGGCTGGCGCGCACCCTCGACAGCCTCACCGCGGCGCTGGGCGCTGCCCACGCGGCCGGCCTGCTCAGCCGCGCACGTGTGTTCCTCGTTGACAATGGCCCGGACGGCGCGTCCGGCGCGCTTACGGAACTTGCCGCCCGCCACTGCGCGGCCGATGGCGGCTGGCTTGCCGCCGAGGTTCTGTCCGGCCATGGCAACATCGGCTATGGTCGCGGCAACAACCTGGCCTTCGCCAAGGCTGGTGAGGTCGACTTCCTGCTGGTGCTCAACCCGGACGTGGAAATCGCGGCGGAGGCCATTCGCAATGCGCTGGGTTTTCTTGCCGTCAATCCAACCTGCGGCATGGTCACGCCGGTGGCGACCGCCCCCGACGGGGCGCCGCTGTTCCTGGTCAAGAACTACCCGCATGTGTGGGTGCTGGCGGCGCGCGGATTCGCCCCGGAATTCCTCAGGCGCATGCTGCAGCGCCGGCTTGACTTGTACGATCGCGCCGACCGCCCGTATGATTCGGTGCTCACCGATGCGCGCATCGTCAGCGGCTGCTTCATGCTGGTTCGCCGCAAGCTGTTCGAGCGCATGGCGGGGTTCGATCCGGCGTTCTTCCTCTATTTCGAGGATTTCGACCTGAGCTACCGGCTGAGCCAGCTGGCGGTGGTGGCGCGCATCCCGGACTGCCGCGTCGTGCATGCCGGGGGCCAGGCCTCGCGCAAGGGCATCGATCATGTGCGCATGTTCGTGCGCTCGGCAATCCATTTTTTCAACAAGCACGGCTGGCGTTGGTAAAGGACGTCCATGAATTCCCCGATCAGCATCGTCATTCGCAGCATGGACCGGCCGGCACTCAAACGGGCGCTCGATTCGGTCTCAGCACAACGGCTCAAGCCGCGCGAGATCGTCGTTGTCGCCGCATGCGGCAGCCGCCACGGGCCCTTGCCCGCGGTCGATCCGGCTATCACCGCGCGGCTGGTCTTCCCCGATGCCGGCCTTGAGCGGCTCAACAGGCCGCAGGCGGGCAACACCGGATTGCGCGCAACGACGCAGGACTGGATCGGCTTCCTCGACGATGATGACGAGTACCTTCCCGAACACCTGGAAACCTTGTTTCCGGCCGCCCAACAGTTCTTCCAGGCCGGCGGGCTGCGCGGTCGGCTGGCCTATTCGCTGGCGCAGGGCATCGACCGCGCAGGCAACGCGACCGACCTCTATGGCCGCTCATTCAGCTTTGTGCACATCTGGGACAACACCCTCGTGCACACCATGAACGCGCTGTTTCACCGCAGCCTGCTGGCCGAGGGCGTGGTCTTCGACGAGTCCCTCGACATCCTCGAGGATTGGGACTTC
>DASUDU010000416.1:0-11258 GCA_036275435.1 Usitatibacteraceae bacterium
GTGCCGCGAATACCCACCGTTGCAGTCGGCGTGCGCAGGCGCATCGGCTGGTTGCGCGACACCGACAACAACGCGCCGGTCAACATGCGCAAACCGCTGACGACAAGCGATTCCTGCTTCTTCTCCGCCTCGATCACCATGTTGCTGTTGGCGCGCAGGATCATCGCCTGGGTATTGACCACAAACACCAACTCGCTGTCCTTGCCGGTCTTCACGGTATCGCCGGGGGCGACCTTCGTATTGAGGTCGGCCGGCTTGTCATTGATCGTCGCCGAGCCTGAAATCCGGTAGATCGACTGCCCTGCCGGCATGCGCGCCGGCTTGCTGCCGAAGATGTTGGCGACCTGCGCCAGGGCCGCCGGAGACAGCGAACCCAGAATACCTGCCGACAGCGCCTGGATCAGGACCCGGCGGCGTGGATCCTCTGCATCCTTGTTGATCAAGTACATGGCTGCGTTCTCCTCGTTGATTGCAGTCGAATACGGATGGCCCGGCCATTCGGATGCGCCCGATGTTAGCACGCAAGGGTATTGACCATTGGCTTGGTGCGCGCATTGCTGCGCATGTCAGGTCCGACGCGACAACCGGCACCGGTCCGGACGGCGGCAGTCCGTTTCGGATTCCCGGCCGACCGGCGGCACGACCCGGCGCCCTGCTCAGCATTTGAACGCATCGCCAGCTGGCACGGCATCCCGCAAATGCGGTAGCGTTCGAGGCGGCTTCCCACCTTGCGGTAAACTCCTCGGCACGCGCCTTGCGGCCGCGCCCGGCGCCAGCGCCAGAACCACGGATCCGGCGCGCGGCACTTCCGGTTGCGATAGATTCCGCGTTTTCCGATCGACAAACAGCGAGTCAACGGAATGGAAAAATTCAATAAGTTCTGGGCGCGTTATTTTTCCTCGATCAATGCCCTGATCCGCGCCGGGCTCGGCTTGGGCTTGGTCTTGCTGTTTGTCCTGGCATACGTCTTCGAGGACAAGTCGCAATTGCTGCAGCGCCTGGAGAATTCCGCATACGACCTGCGCCTGCGGGCCACGATGCCGGAAAAAATGGATCCGCGTATCGTCATTATCGACATCGACGAAAAAACGCTCGCGGCGGAAGGACGCTGGCCGCTGGGACGCGACAAGCACGCGGCGCTGATCAAGAACATGTTCGAGTTGTACAAGGTCAAGGTTGCCGGGTATGACGTGTTCTTTTCCGAGCCGGACACGTCCTCAGGCTTGAGCAAACTCGAGGAACTGGCCAAGACTTCGTTGAAGGACAGCGCGGAATACAAGGAGAAATTGTCCGAGCTGCGGCAGGCGCTTGACTATGACGCGCAGTTCGCCGACGTGCTGAAGAAATACCCGGTCGTCCTGGCCTTCGCCGGATCCAACGAGCGCGGTGAACTGGCCAAGCTTGGCCAGGGCACCCTTCCCGATCCGGTCTACACCGCGGAGTCATTCAAGAACCGGCCGATCCGCGCGTTGGAAATCGACGGTTACAGCGCCAATATCAAGCTGCTGCGCGATGCGGCGCCGACCACCGGTCACATCCTGCCGCGCATCGACTTTGACGGCATCCTGCGGCGCGTGCCGTCAATGATCAAGTACAAGGACGGCTATTACGATTCGCTGTCGATCGCCGTGTTCCGCACCTACCTGGACAATGCCCCGCTCGCCGTGAAGCTGCGCGAGGATGAGGGGGACCGCTACAACAAGCTGCAGTTCGTGCAAGTTCGCGACCGCGTGATCCCGGTCGATGACGATGCCTGCATCCTCGTGCCGTTCCGCGGCAAGAGCCCGATGTTCCGCTACATCTCCGCGACGGACATCATTCGCGGACGCCTGTCTCCGGGGGAATTGGACGGCAAGATCGCCCTCATCGGAACCAGCGCCCAAGGGTTGTTTGACCTTCGGGCCACGCCGTTCAGCGAAGTGTATCCGGGGGTTGAGTCGCATGCCAACCTGATTTCCGGTTACCTGGACGGCACCGTCAAGCGCCTGCCGAATTTCGATCTCGCCATCAAGGCCTTGCTGATCCTGGTCGTCGGGGTCCCGCTGGCCATTGCCCTGGTCAAGCTGTCACCGATATGGTCCACGGTTGTGGTTGCCGGCTCGGCGGTCCTGGTTTCCGCATTCAATCTTTATTGGTGGAATGCCGGGTATGTCCTGCCGATTGCGTTGCCGCTGCTGCTCATCGGCCTGCTGTTCCTGTTGAACATGGCCTACGGCTTTTTCGTCGAGGCACGCAGCAAACGCGCCATCACCGGGATTTTCGGCACCTACGTGCCGAAGGAACTGGTTGCGGAAATGGCAGAAAACCCGGATGCCTATACGACCAAGGGCGAAAGCCGCGACATGACCGTGCTGTTCTCGGATGTGCGCAGTTTCACCACCATTTCGGAAGGACTTTCGCCGACCGAACTGACGGCGCTGATGAACGCGTATCTGACCGAGATGACCAAGGAAATCCAGAACCAGCGCGGCACGATCGACAAGTACATCGGCGATGCCATCATGGCCTTCTGGGGTGCGCCGGTTGCCGATGAAAAGCATGCGGAACACGCGCTGCTGTCGGCCATTTCAATGCAAAAGCGCCTCAAGGAGATCGGCCCGGACTTCGTCAAGCGGGGCTGGCCGAAGCTGGAGATCGGCGTGGGACTGAACTGCGGGGTGATGAATGTCGGGGACATGGGATCGTCATTCCGCCGCGCCTACACCGTGCTCGGCGATGCGGTGAACCTGGCTTCGCGGCTGGAGGGCCTGACCAAGGAATATGGCGTCGGAATCCTGGTGTCCGAGAACATCGTCAACCGCGTCCCGATTGCGATCTACCGTGAAATGGATCGGGTGCGGGTCAAGGGAAAGTTGGAGCCCATCTCGATTTTTGAACCGGCGGGACTCAAGGGTGAGGTTCCCGACCAAACCCTGGACGAGATCGACCGCTTTCACCGTTCGTTGGAACGCTACCGCGAGCAGCGCTGGGATGATGCCCAGTCGTTGTTGACGCCGTTGGCCCAGGCCGATCCGAAACGCAAGGTCTACCAAGTCTATCTGGAGCGCATTTCCATCATGCGTGCCAAGCCGCCCGGGAGCAATTGGGACGGCGTGTTCACCTTTACCACTAAGTGATGCGAATCGCGCAGCACCGTTGCAAGGTGAAGGGGCCATCCTTCGCGTGCTGAATTACCCGTTCGACCCCCCCGAACCCGGCGAATTGCGGGAAATCGCCGACGGCGTGCATTGGATCCGCATGCCGCTGCCGTTCAAGCCAGACCACATCAATCTGTGGCTGCTGCGTGACGAATTCGACGGCGCGCCCGGCTGGACGGTGGTCGACACCGGCTTCGCTGCGGAAGCGACACGGGACTTGTGGCTCAAGTTACTGGACGGCGCCATGGGCAGGCTTCCGGTGGGCCGGATTGTCGTCACCCATTTTCATCCCGATCACGTCGGCTGCGCACGTTGGCTGGCCGAGCGCACGGGCGCAACGGTGTGGATGACGCTGGGTGAATTCCTCAGCGCCCACGCCAGCGCCAGCGATACCGCCGGATTCGATCGCGCCAACTCCATGCACCACTTCCTCCAGCACGGCCTGCACCTGCTGTTTCCCGAGGCAAACAAGGCAAGCCTGAGGGAGTCGAGCGGGGAGCGCAAGGAACCTCCCGTGCCTAAATCGTTTCAACGCATGTTTCATCGCGGCACCCTGGTCATCGGCGGTCGCGACTGGCAGGTCATCACGGCATTCGGGCATGCCCCTGAGCACGCCACGCTTTATACCGCGAACGGCGAGATCCTCATCGCCGGCGATCAGATCTTGCCAACCATCACGCCAAACATTTCCGTCTGGGGCAATCAACCCGAGGCCAATCCCCTGCAGTTGTACATCAACGGGCTGGCCCAATTTGACGGCCTGCCCGAAGACACGCTGGTACTGCCTTCGCACGGCAAGGTCTTTCGCGGCCTGGCGGCGCGCCTGGCCGCGCTGCGGGTGCACCATGCGCAACAGCTCGAGACGGTCCTGGCGGCGCTGGCAACGCCCAAGTGCGCCGGCGAAATCGTTGGCGTGCTGTTTCCACGAAAACTGGACGAAATGCAGCGCGTGCTGGCAATGGGCGAGACCATTGCGCACCTGAACCTGCTTTGGCAGGGCGGAAGCGTATTGCGCATCAGGGGCGAAGACGGACTATGGCGCTTTCGGCGCGTTTGATGGGGCATCCGGCTCGGCTGCCGGCAAACTTACCGTGAAAGTCGTGCCGTGGCGCTGTGAATCCAGGGATTTTGCAATGCTCTCGACCTGGATGGTCCCGCCATGCCGCTCAACCACCGTCTTGACAAACACCAGACCGAGACCGATTCCCTCCTCCTCGGGCTGGCCTTCCTGCTTCAGGCGTGAAAAGCGCGTAAACAGGCGCGTCATGTCTTCCGCTGCGATACCGTAGCCCTGGTCGGCCACGGCGACTTCCCATCGTCCGTCCACGCGTGTGGCCGTTACGCGTATCGCGGTTTGCGGGGGGCTGTACTTGATCGCGTTCGACAACAGGTTGATCAGTGCGCGCGTCAGCAAGTCACGATCGCCGCGAATCAGCGCCCCCTCGACATCGTCCGCGGTCAGGCGGATCGATTTCTTCCCGGCCAGGGACCACGCCTCATCGACCGCATCACGAAGGATTTCGCCGAGCTCAAGGACTTCGAACGAATCGGCGCGGCTGCGTTCCGCCTTGGCCAGCCGCAGGAAATCGTCGGCGAGGTTGAGCGTCCGGCGCGCATAGCGTTCGATCCGCTCGGTCAGCCGTCCAATCGGCATGGACTCGGGATCGTCCGTGTACATGCTCAGCAGGGTGAGGATCGACGCCTGCGGCGAGCGCATGTCATGCGAAAGGAAACGCAAGGCCTCGTCGCGGCGCCGTTCGGATTCGCGAAGCGGCGCAATGTCGACAAAGCACACGATCGAGCCGATCTGCGGACCGCGAATCGAAAACAGCGGTGCGATCTGGATCAGCGTCTCGCGACCCGCGTCGTCCTTGGCCTCGAAACTGACCTTGCGCGTATCCTCATAGGCATCGACCCAGCGTTCGCGCCAGGTTCCCCCGCTGGCTACATGGAACCGATCGAGCAGGGAAATGACGTCGCGCCCTTCCAGCGGCTGGTCCGGTGCACGCCCTGCCGCACTTGTCGGCCGGGTCCGGCGCGCCTTGAACAGCGCATCGGCGCTCGAATTGGCGAGCAGGATCTTTCCATCCTGGTTGGTCACCAGAGTCGCATCGGGGAGGCTCTCCATGCTGTCGGCAATGAAGCGATTCAGGCTGCGCAATCGTTCCGTCGCCTCCTTGACCGAGGCGATGCGACGTTCGATCACGCCCGGTGCCAGCCTGCGTGCCGCAGCGACCGGAGCAATGGCGCGCTCCACTTCGAGCGGCACAAGGCTTGGCTCGCCGGCAAAACGCTCCAACTCGGCGTCGAAGAACCGCTGGGTCGCCTCCAATTTCCGCCAACTCCAGAGCGGGTAGGACATCATCAGGACGAGAAACGTGACGCTGGGCGACCACCACAGCAGCCCGAATCGAAACAACAATGCCGCGGCCACCAATGCCAACGCCGCGGCCGAGACAGCCCCGACCAGGGCAACCCGCGGGGTGACCCAGAGGAATGAAAGCATCACCAGGATCAGGGTGGCGCTTCCCGCGATCATCGATGCAGCAGGCGTCGCGTGCCGGATCGTGGCGCCTTCGCGAAGCGCCTGCAGAATATTGGCCTGCACTTCGATCCCCGGCATGGCACGCAGCCGCCCGGAAACAGGGGTCGGGAACTCGTCCGTCATCGAACTGGCCGTTGCGCCGACCAGGACGTACTTTCCGGAAAAAACGCTGTCGGGAAGTTCCCCGGCGATCGCCTCGACATAGGGAATGCGCCGGAAATGCCCCGGCGGCCCGACGAATGGAATACTGAACCGATGCGCTTGTGCCATTGACCTCGTCGCACCAACAACCGTTTCAACGGACTCGCCTGGCAACTTTCGGCTTCGCGGCCACGCTTCCGGCTCTGCCAGGCGCAGGGCCGACAGGGCAAACGCGTCATGTCTTGGGAAGCCGACGCCGGACTTGAGGAAGACCGAGCGCAACATGCCGTCCGGATCCAGGTTGGCACTGATGTGACCCAAACCGGCCGCGCCGGCAAGCAACAATGGAGTCGGCCTGGCCTCGCCGATCATGCCGTCGGCCTCCTGGCGAAAGATGACCGGCAAGACCACTTTTCCGTTGCGTTTGATGGCGTCTGCGAGTTTCTCGTCATTCGCCGGGACCGTGCGATCCGGTTCGCTCAGGATCACATCGAACACCACCACCTTCGGCTTGGCCCGCGCCAGGCGATCGAGGAGGTATGGGTGCACCGACCTTGGCCAAGGCCATCGTCCGATCTGCGCCAGGCTGTCGTCATCGATCCCGACAATGACGATGTCGTCGGAAGCCGGACGTTCCAGCAGTCCCAATGCGCTGTCATACAACGTTTGATCAACGCGCCACAGCACCTGGAAGTGCGTTGCCGCGATCACCGTCGCAACCAGCACTGAAACGATAATGACCCACTCACGGATCACGGGTGAGAAGGCGGCGCGGGGCCACCGCGGAATCCTCATGCCGTTTGCGCCAGCATTTCGAGTCACGAAACGCCGGGCATGCTATCGCCCGGACCGCCCCTCTGTTGACATCCACCAGCCGACCGGATACACCTCCAGGCGCTCAACGGCACTCCAATTGCCGGTAATGGCGTCCTGCCGAAACCTCGCGCGAACATGGTAAGCCCCGACCGGCAAGTCGGACAGGTCGATTTGGCCGGACACCGACCGATCGGCGACCAGATTGTTGAACCGCGCATCTCGCGAAACTTGCACCTGAACGGATTGTGCCGGCGAACCAAATGCCACCATGATCCCGGAGGAACCGCGCATGGCCATCAGGCGCGGCGGTTCCGAGCGGACCGAAAAGGGGCGCGCATCCGACCAGGGTCCGGTTTTCGAGCCCGCAACGCTAGCAACCCGCCAATAGTGCCGCACCGGCTTCAACGCCTGCTCGGCAACGTAACGCGACGAGCCGAGCACTTCCGCGGCAATCACTGGTTTGTCAAACGTCTCATCCTCGGAAATCTGGATGCGATAGCCGCCGGCTTCCGCAACCGGCGACCAGCTGAACTGAACTCGGGCGGTATTGAGCGTTTGCGAGGCGAGTGGCTCGGACAACTGCGGCGCGAAGGGCCGGGCAGCGACGGTGAATTCGTGGACCCCATCCTGTCCTTCCAGTCCGGCCGCGTCGATGCCGCGCACGCGCAGGAAGAGTTTTCCGTCTGGAAGCCCCTTGAGGCCGAACCGCGGTTCGTCGGCAACGACGTCGTCCACAAGGTTGGCAAAGTTTCCATCCCTGGCAACCTGGCCGCGATATCGCGTGGCGGCATCGACCGGCGCAAATGCAACCTGCACATCCGCTTTTTCAAACTGTGCCGGAATTCCTGAAAGTTTGGGCGGGTTCAGCAGCGCCCTGGGTGGCGAAGGCGGCTTGCCCGCTTCGACGATTGTGCCAAATCCGGCGTTGACGGCAACGATATCGCTCGACGCACCAGACATTGCAGCAACCTGTCCTTCCGTCACTTCGCTTTGCGAACGCTTCCCCGACGCATCAGCAGCAACACGAAAGACCGTGCCGCGGACTCCCATGTTGGACGTTGCCGTGGAAATCTCATACCGGGAGGCGGGCCCGCGTTGTCGCGCGACGCGCGTTTCAAGACGACCGGAATCCAGCTGCGCCACCATGTCCTGTACACCGCCGGTATTGACGAGCTGGCGTGACCGGGCAAGCTTCATCGACGACTTGGATTGCAAGGTGAGCGTGGAGCCATCTGCCAGTTCCAGGGTCACAAAACCGCTTTCTCCGGTGCGCAGCGTCTGGCCTTCCGCAACCGACTGGCCGGCTGCAACCGGACCGGCCGCGGTTGATACCCCGCCGCCGGCAGCAAGCACTTTCGCCTCCTTGGCTTCGGTGCGCATCAGGGATACCGGGATGCGCACTCGGGTTCCGACCGGGATCCGCCGGTCGATCGCGATCCCGTTCAACTTCGCAACGGTCACCCAATCACTGGGACGCAACAAGTACCGCGACGCGAGTTTGCCGAGCGTTTCTCCCTGGGCGATGACGTGTGTGTATTGCCGCGCCCCATCTGCGCCTGGCGCAGAAGCCGCCCACACCGTGCCGGCCTGCAGAAAGCCAAAAAGGACGGTCCCATATATGACGTGTCTGTTCTTCATGCGCAATTCCCCCCAAGCCTGGCAATACAGGGCCTTGAATTTCATCGAACGCGGATTTTCACAGACTGGTCGACAGACGACCCGATCGGGAGCGATTTCACCCGTCACTTTTGCAAAAATTCACCATGCGGCGCGACCCTAGGCCGTGACCTTCTCAAGCCGGTAGCCGAAATTGTAGACCGGGGTCAAGCGCAAGCCGTTCTCCGGGCCGAACTCGAGCTTCTTGCGAACGCGGCTTACGTGGGTATCCACCGTCCTTGACTGAACATCGGCGATTCTTCCCCATACGGATTCGGAAATGTGGCCGCGCGAGACGAGGCGGCCAATATTCTGGAACAGGAAAACCGTAAGCTCAAACTCCTTGTCGGTCAATTCCAGCGGCGCATCGCGCAGCTTGATGACGCGGTTGTTGAGGTCGAGGTGGTACGGCGGAAGGTCAATTGCCGGCAAGGTAGCCTCCTTCGGGCGCATGCGGCGATGCAGCGCCTCGACCCGGGCCAGCAGTTCCAGTCGCCGAATCGGCTTGATCATGTAGTCGTCGGCGCCGGCGGTCAACGCCGCGACGATGTCTTCCTCATTGTCGCGGCTGGTGGCAAACAGCACCGGTACCGTCGACTGCTGCTTCTCACGAAGCCATGTCAACACCTCGCGGCCGGACAAGTCGGGAACGTGCCAATCGAGAAGGAACAGGTCGAAGCTCTCGCGCCCGGCCTCTCGGACGATTGCGCGGCCCATGGTAAAGACGTGGACACTGTGCCCGCCCGCTTCGAGCCACTGTTTCATCGCCGAGCCCACGACGACGTCATCTTCCAGCATCGCGATTCGCACGGTTTCCTCCCGCTACGGTTCGGATTGGATTCTAGCGCTAACCGGCCACCGGTGCCGTCAGCACAGCTCACGCATGGCCGCATCGAGGCCGGCGAGCGACATGGGGAACATCCGGTCTTCCATCAGTTCCCGCGTGATCTTGATCGAGGCGGTCCACTCCCAATGCGCTTCAGGCGTGGGGTTGATCCAGACCGCATGTTTCCAGGTCGATGTCAGTCTTGCCAGCCAGGCGGCGCCGGTCTCGTCATTCCAGTGCTCGACGCTTCCGCCCGGCTGCAGGATTTCGTAAGGACTCATGGTTGCATCGCCGACAACAATGAGTTTGTAATCCGGTCCAAACTTGTGCAAGACGTCAAAGGTGGCAACTTTCTCCTGGTGTCGCAGACGATTGTTGCGCCACACGCCTTCATAAATGAAATTGTGGAAATAGAAATACTCAAGGTGCTTGAACTCGGCCTTGCAGGCGGAGAACAGTTCCTCGCAGCGGTGCACGTAATCGTCCATCGAGCCGCCGACGTCAAGGAACAGCAAGACCTTGACCTTGTTGTGACGCTCGGGCACCAGTTTGATGTCCAGATACCCCGCGTTGCTGGCCGTGGCGCGGATCGTGCCGTCCATGTCGAGTTCCTCGGCCGCACCTTCTCGGGCAAATCGCCGCAGCCGGCGCAACGCGAGCTTGATGTTGCGGATACCCAATTCGACGCCGGCGTCGTAATCGCGATATTCGCGGCGGTCCCAGACCTTCACCGCCGAGCGGTTGCGCGACGCGGCCTGCCCAATGCGCACGCCTTCCGGATTGTAGCCGTAGGCTCCAAAGGGCGAGGTGCCCGCCGTGCCGATCCACTTCGAGCCGCCCTGGTGGCGGCCTTTCTGCTCCTCGAGCCGCCTTTTCAGCGTCTCCATCAACTTATCCCAGCCACCAAGCGCCTCGATCGCCGCTTTTTCCTCCTCGCTCAGCGTCTTCTCGGCCAGCTTGCGCAGCCACTCCTCCGGAATATCCGCTGGCAAGACCGCGTCGAGCGCCTCGACCCCTTTGAAATACTGGGCAAACGCGCGGTCGAAGCGATCGAAATGCGACTCGTCCTTGACCAGTGTGGCGCGAGACAGGTGATAGAAATCTTCAACGCTGCCGTGGATTACACCTTTCTGGAGCGCCTCGCACAGCGTCAGATATTCCTTGACCGAAACCGGCAATCCGCCTTTTTTCAGCGAAAGGAAAAAGTCGATGAGCATCGTGGCAAAAGTCGTTGACTGGCGCGCCGTGCAGGGCAAAAACGGCCGGAATTACACGCCAGTCAAGCAGTTTTCATCGGTTTCGCTTGGAAAGAAATACCAAACGTTCGAACAGGTGCACGTCCTGTTCGTTCTTCAGAAGGGCGCCATGCATCGGCGGGATGAGCTTCGCCGCCTCGCCGGATTTCAAGGCCTCCGCCGGAATGTCCTCGGCAACCAGCAGCTTCAGCCAGTCGAGTAGTTCCGAGGTGGACGGTTTTTTCTTCAGCCCCGGCATTTCGCGGATGTCAAAGAACACTTCCAGCGCCTGTTTCAGCAACGCCTTCTTGATTCCAGGGAAATGCGCGTCGACGATGCGCTGCATGGTGTCGGCATCAGGAAAGCGGATGTAATGAAAGAAGCAACGGCGCAGGAACGCGTCGGGCAATTCCTTTTCATTGTTGCTGGTAATAAAAATGATCGGCCGGTGCCTGGCCACCACGGTTTGCCGCGTCTCGTAACAATGAAATTCCATGCGATCGAGTTCGCGCAGCAGGTCGTTGGGAAACTCGATGTCGGCCTTGTCGATCTCGTCGATCAGCAGAACGACCGACTGCTCGGCCTCGAACGCATGCCAGAGGACGCCCTTGGAGATGTAATTGCCGATGTCCTTGACTTTCTCCTCGCCCAACTGAGAGTCGCGCAGCCGCGAGACGGCGTCATACTCGTAAAGTCCCTGTTGCGCCCTGGTCGTCGATTTGATGTGCCACTGCAGGAGCGGCCTGCCCAGCTGCGCTGCCACTTCCTCGGCCAACATGGTCTTGCCGGTGCCCGGTTCGCCCTTGACCAGTAGTGGGCGCTGCAGCGTGATGGCAGCGTTGACCGCCAGCATCAGATCGTCGGTGGCGATGTAATTCTTGCTGCCGGTAAACTTCATAACC
>DASUDU010000417.1:0-2081 GCA_036275435.1 Usitatibacteraceae bacterium
GACCTGCTGGTCATGGGCCGCATCACGCTGATCCGCCTGTTCGACAGTTCCGACAAGGTGGCGCGCCAGACGTTGCAGGCAATCCGCGATTACCGGATGGACGTCAAGGTGATGCTCGGTATCTACGTCCAGCATGACAACCTGCCCTTCACCGAGGCGGAAATCGCGCGCGGCATTGTATTGGCCCGCGAGTTCAAGGACATCGTGGTGGCCGTGAGCGTTGGCAACGAAACGATGGTCAGCTGGTCTTTCAACCGCTTTGACACGGCGGCGATGAGGCGCCACATCGATACCGTGCGCGCTGCCGTCGAGCAACCGGTGACCACCGACGACAATTGGGCATTCTTTGCCTGGAACCAGCGCAAGGAGCAGGACCCGGCTGCGATCCTGGCGAGCATCGACTTCGTGGCGATGCACACCTATCCCGTATTGGATTCGGTTTACAGCCCGGACCTTTGGGATTGGCGGCAGGCCGCGGTGCCCGCTTCGCGTCGCGCGGCCGCGATGGTGGAGGCGGCGGTAGAGCGCGCCAAGTTCGAGTACGCCGAAGTACGCTCGCACTTGGACTCCCTCGGCCTGAAAGCCATGCCGATCGTCATCGGCGAGACCGGCTGGCAGGCCGACCCGGCCATGGTTCCGTTCCGCTCCCATCCGGTCAATCAGAAGATGTACTACGACGCGATGAGCGCCTGGCTCGCCTCAGGGAATGGGCCGCGCGCCATCTTCCACTTTGAGGCCTTTGACGAGCCCTGGAAGGAGGCGGATGACAAGTGGGGGCTGTTCAACGTGAAGCGTCAGGCACGGTTTGTTGTGCAAGATCTCTATCCGCGCGAGATGTGGGAACCGGGCGCATACACGTTGAAGGATGCGGTGTATGTGGTCCCGATCAAGATTCGACCTGCAGTTACCACTCAGCGCTACGCCGTCCACGCGAACTCCCGTGCGGCGGGCGAAACGCGGCCCGCGCTGGAGCCCTGGCGCTTGGTGCAAGGCTCCGCAACTGTACGGGTTGGTTCGACCCTGCGCGTGCAGCCAAGCGCAGCACAGCCGACGTGGACCGTGACCCGCAAGGTTCCGCGCAATGCGGCCGATGACCTGTCGGCGTTTGCCGCCGGCAGCATTCACTTTCGCATCAGGTCCACGCAGAACATCGAACTGGAAGTCGGGTTTGACGTGGGTAGCGCTACCGAAGGCAGCGCGTTCACGGCGCGCATGCCGTTGCCGAGCGGCCAGTTCGGGTTCCGCAATGACGGGGCGTGGCACGCCGTTTCGATTCCTGTCGAGACCATCCGGCAATATGTCGCGGCCACGGAAAAGGTGGGGTTGAGTCGCATCGATCTTCTGCGCGTCACCAGCCCGTTTGTCATTGCGGGCCGACCATCAGCCGGCAGTTCTTCGGTACACAGCCCTATCGAAGTTGACAGGGTTTATTGGAGCCGGTAGACGCGCTGTCCAGCCTATCCGAAGCAGCGGGCGGCCGATATTCAACTTCACGCCCCAAGCGCTAAGCCCAATCCCGCCCGACCAAATACTTTTCCAGCAACTCCGCCTCGCGCGTCCCCTTCTCCGGCTGCCAGTTGTAGCGCCACGTCGCGTGCGGCGGCATGGAGGCCAGGATGGACTCGGTGCGCCCGCCCGATTGCAGGCCAAAGTGCGTGCCGCGATCCCAGACCAGGTTGAACTCGACGTAGCGTCCGCGCCGGTAGAGTTGCCAGTCGCGTTCGCGCGCGCCGAATTCGATGTCGCGCCGGCGTTCGACGATTGGCACATACGCATCGAGGAAGGCATCGCCCACGGCGCGCTGCATGGCGAAGGACTGGTCGAAGCCGGGCTGGTGGAAGTCGTCGAAGAACACGCCGCCTATGCCGCGCGGCTCCTTGCGGTGCTTCAAGTAGAAGTATTCGTCGCACCACTTCTTGAAGCACGGGTAAAAGTCGGCGCCGAACGGTTCGAGCGCAGCCCTGTTGACGCGGTGAAAGTGGACGCAGTCCTCGTCGAATCCGTAATAGGGCGTGAGGTCCATGCCGCCGCCGAACCAGAATACGTCCCCATCGCCCGCCTGCGCGCGAGGGTCGGGCTGA
>DASUDU010000418.1:0-2097 GCA_036275435.1 Usitatibacteraceae bacterium
CCCGCTGCCGCAATCGGCGCAGAACGCGCGCATCGCGGAACCGGAGGAGTTGATCACCTTCGGAGTTCCCTTGGTGACGCGAACTTGTGCTTCCGGGAATTCGGCCCAGACGACCATCGGTGCCCCGGCGCTGCGCTGGCAGTCTTTGCAGTGGCAGATGGAAACCGAATTCGGCCTTCCCTCAAGCCGGTATTCAATCGCACCACAAAGACATCGACCGACATGGCTCATGAGCGCCCCCGCGTGTGGGTGAAACCCGAGTCTACACGACGGGAAACGCTGCGTCGGCCATCGCGGCCCGCATCCTTTGGAGATCGTTGCGGATCGCGCGTTTCGCCCGGTCCTGCAGCCGGGCATCAGGGGCCGCTGCGAAATTCCAGCCAAATACCGTGGGCGGTTTTGGCATCCACAAGCACCCGTTCCTGCATGCCGCCGGCATCCCGAGCGCCGACATTGGTACCGGACAACAAGCGCCGGACCTTGGCAAGGTCCGACACGCGAAAACTTGCGCCAACCACTGGACGACCAACCTGAAGCTGATGCGATGCCGGAATGATGATGACCTCGCCGGCGGCAAGGGCGACGACTGCGGCATCCACCGGTTGCGGAGCCAGGACGGTGCGACGCTGTAGCTGGCCGCCCAGCCGGACAAGCAGGCGCACCAGGGCATCCCCGTGCTCCGTGGCAACCCACACGGCGCGCAGCGACGTGGCGCCATTGGCATGCGCGAAGTGTTCCGGTCGATCGGTCGGGGAGCGATTGTCGCGGATCAGAAGCAGGTAGGCCAATTCCGGTGCGTGCAACGTTGTGATACCGCCCGCGAACCGGAATGCGTAGCCGGAATCGCGCAAGGCCGCGTGGAGCTTTGCGGTGTCCCGCGCGTGGAGCGAGAAAAACGCCGGCCCCTCGCCTGCGCGCAGCAACGAGACATAGTGGGCGGTAAGGTCATCGGTGACTCCGCTTGCGGTGATGAGTTCAATCCCTGCGCCATCCGGGAACTTCAGGTGTGCGTTTTGAATGCCGTTGGCGTGGCCGCGCCCGGGTTTGAGCGCAAAGCCGAGGCTGCCGAAGGTCGCGCGCGCGCGGTCCAGGTCGCGCACTGCCAGCGGGATGTGGTCCAAGCCGATCAAGGCCGGCGGCTGTGCCGGTGCCGGCGGCACGAACAACGCCGCCAATAGCCCGAACAGGAGCACGCAAGCTTTGCAGGAAAGGCCGACATCGGCTGCCTTGCCCAAGTCGCGGCCCGCAACGCAGGCCGGCGCCGAAGGGGTTTCGGCGCCCGGCATGAGGCCTTTCAAGCGATCTTACCGGGCCGGGTTCAGCCGGTCATGGATCGCCGCCCCGGCATAGGCGCCGGCAAACGCAAACACGAGCGCCAACAGCGCTGCATAGTTTTGCGAGCGTGCGATGGCGATCAGGGGAATCCATGAACCGACGGCAAGCGCCCACAGCCAGGGTCGCGCGTGGCCGAAAAAACCGAGCACGCCGGCCACGGCCAGCAAGACCGCTGCGGTGATGCCGGTGTCGTCCCAGGTTGGCCGCGTATCCACGTAGGTGACCAAACCGCCGAGAACAAGCGCAATTGCCATCAAAGTCTTTTGCATGTCAGGCCTCCGCGTACATGTTGCTGCCGGCGTCTGGCAAAGTTCCGTCCGCGCGGCAAGCCGATCAACCCACAACAGTGTACGCCCAACACGAAAACCGGTGCCCGCTGCCGCGCGGATGCTGCACAGCTGGAGCTTCTTGCGGGGTGCTTCGCGGGACTGCAGCCGCCTGGTGGATTCCGATCGCGCGCTGCACGCCCGGCAACCTGCGCCCGGCGTGGTCGAGATGCGCGGCGGCACGGATTCAGCCGGCCGGCGCATGGCAGGCCACGCAGAGCTTGTTGCCATCGGGATCCCGGAAGTAGGCGCCGTAGTAATGCTCGTGGTATTCGGGCCGCAGGCCCGGTGCCCCCTCCGATGTGCCGCCGTGGGCCAACGCGAGCGCATGCGCCTGGTCCACCAGCGCGCGACTGGACGCGAGGAACGCGACCATCTGGCCGTTGCCGCGCTCGTGCGGCTGCCCGTCGAAGGGCTTGGCAATGACAAACAGCGG
>DASUDU010000419.1:0-17845 GCA_036275435.1 Usitatibacteraceae bacterium
GCTCGTAACACCCTACCTTGCGGATTCCAATGGCGGCAACTGGCGAACCGCAGCGCGCTGGAAAAAGCTGCTCGCCGGTCGATTCCGCGTGATTCTACAGAACGACTGGAATCCCGCCGAAAGATCCGATCTGCTCATCGCACTGCATGCACGGCGCAGCGCAAAAGCGATTCAGGCCTACCGCGATGCCTGCCCACGCAAACCGCTGGTTGTGGTCCTGACCGGTACAGACCTCTACAGGGACCTCGAGGTCAGCGTAGAGGCGCGCCGTTCGGTCGAGATCGCTGATGCACTGATTGTGCTCCAAGAAGACGCCCGAAAGCACCTGCCAGCATCGGATCGCGGAAAAGCCCATGTCATTTACCAATCCGCGCCTGGATTGATCAACCTGGCGAAGCAAGACGGACGTATTCGCTGTGTTGCGGTCGGGCACCTGCGCCCGGAAAAGTCACCGACAACAATTTTCGAAGCGATGCAAATGCTCCCGGCCGATGCGCCAATTGATTTTCTTCATGTCGGCTCGGCGCTCGATCCCAAGTTGGCGATTGCCGCGCGTCGTGCAATGAAACAAGACCCGCGTTATCGATGGTGTGGCCCCCTTCCGCATGGCCTGGCGCGCATTGCCATGCAGCGGGCGCACCTGCTGGTGCACCCTTCCGTCATGGAGGGCGGTGCAAATGTGATCGTTGAAGCCGTCACTTCCGGAACTGCGGTCCTCGCGTCGAACGCATCGGGGAACATCGGCATGCTCGGCGCGCGCTACCCAGGGCTCTTCCCGGTTGGAGACGCCAATGCGTTGGCCCGACTGATGGTCCGAAGCCTCGAGCCGGCCTTCTTCCGGCGCCTGAAAAATGCGTGCGATGCACGCAGGCCGTTATACAGCCCGGAGTTGGAACGCGCGCAACTTTGTCAGGTCATCGGCTCCCTGCTCGACCAAACCGCCAGACCTGAAACCGGCCGAAGGCTTCACGCGTAGAATCGGCATTCCACAAATCCATGGACTAACCCGTGAAAAATCTACCCTTGGGGCACCGATCGTCATGAATGCCGCTCACACGAGTCACAGCCCGCAGCTGCGCCTGACCTCGCTGTCCCACGGCGGTGGGTGCGGCTGCAAAATCGCTCCGGCGATCCTGCAGCAGATCATCGGCAAAGCGGAGAACCCGCTGCTGCCAAAGGCCCTCCTGGTAGGCATCGAGACCTCCGATGATGCCGCCGTGTACCAGATCAACGACCACCAGGCCATCGTGGCAACGACCGATTTTTTCATGCCGATTGTCGATGACCCATTTGATTTCGGGCGCATCGCCGCCACCAACGCAATTTCCGATGTGTATGCCATGGGTGGAACCCCCCTGTTTGCATTGGCCCTGGTGGGGATGCCTGTCAATACCCTACCCCTGGAAACTATCCGCAAGATTCTCGATGGCGGCGAATCGGTTTGTCGCTTGGCCGGTATCCCGATCGCGGGAGGTCACACAATCGATTCTGTTGAGCCGATCTACGGGCTGGTCGCAATTGGGTTGGTCGATCCTGCAGACCTCAAGCGCAACGCAGGCGCCAAGGCCGGAGACCTACTCATCCTGGGCAAACCGCTGGGCGTTGGCATCCTGTCGGCCGCATTGAAAAAGGAAAAGCTCGACGCCGCGGGCTATGCGGCAATGATTGCCGCAACAACACAATTGAATACTCCCGGGATCAAGCTGGGCCAACGCAAGGGCGTGCACGCATTGACTGATGTCACCGGATTCGGGCTGGGCGGCCACCTTCTGGAGATTTGCCGCGGCTCCAGCCTCGGTGCATCCATTGATTTCGCAAGCCTGCCGCTGATCCATGGCGCGCGTGAACTGACTGCAGCGGGATTTGTGACGGGTGCGTCCGGGCGCAACTGGACCGGCTACGGGCACGATATTTCAATGGGAAAGAACATGGGTGATGTGGAGCGCAATCTGATCACCGACCCACAAACTTCCGGAGGCCTGCTGGCGGCCTGTGATCCTGGCGACGCCAAAGAGGTTCTTGAGATCTTTCGCAAAGAGGGATTTGGCGAAGCGCGTGTAATTGGCAAGATGCACGCCGGAGCACCCCGTGTCGACATCAACTAGTTTCAGAATGTGCCCGGCCGGCAGGTCCGGCGATACCGCCAACAGTTCGCAATCGTTCTCGGCGCGCAGCGGAACATCGGAAGCCGATTGCACTGGCCGCGACCTTAGAACGCATGCCGGACTCCGCACAAACCAATCATGACCACAACACCCAAGTCGCGGACCCTATTCCCGCCCGGCGCGGCAAGCCGCGAAATCGGCCTTGACGCCCGGCGTGCAGTTTTGCTCGACCGATTCCTGTCGGTGCGGCGAACCACGGAGCGTCTCGTCTCGAATTTGTCTGATGAGGACTGCTCGCTGCAGTCCATGCCAGACGCAAGTCCCGTCAAGTGGCATCTCGCGCACACCAGCTGGTTTTTCGAAACGTTCATCCTCGAGCGCCATGAGCCCGGATTCAAGCCGTTTGACCCGGCATTTCGCGTGCTTTTCAACTCATACTACAACGCGATCGGCGAGAAGCATCCACGGCCCGAGCGCGGACTCATGTCCCGTCCGGACCGCACGACGGTTCTCGAGTATCGCCATCAAGTCACGCACCGCATTGCCGGACTATTTTCCACGGTGGCGAACCAAGAGTTTTACAGCCTTCTGGAACTGGGCTGCCATCATGAGGAGCAGCACCAGGAACTCATCCTTACGGACCTGAAGCACCTGTTGTCGAAAAATCCGCTGAAACCCGCGTACGAAACGCGCTGGCCGCTGACAACGATCGAGCCACAGCCGTCGCAGTGGATCGAGTATCCGGGCGGCATGATTGAGATCGGTCATGCGGGAACAGGATTCTGTTTCGACAACGAGTTGCCGCGTCACAAGGTGTGGGTTGAGCCTTTTGCGCTGGCTTCGCAGCCGGTGACGCATGGCCAGTTTGCCGCATTCATCGCGGATGGAGGCTATCGGCGGCCGGAGCATTGGCTGTCGCTCGGATGGGACTGGCTGCAAAACAACCATATCACCGCGCCACTGTACTGGGAGCGGCAGGGCGAGCTGTGGCGGACATTCACGTTGCGCGGCATGGTTGACATCGACCCCCACACGCCGGTATGTCATGTCAGTTTTTTCGAGGCTGACGCGTATGCCCGGTGGGCTGGTGCCCGCCTGCCGCGGGAGCCCGAATGGGAGCTTGCGGCGAGCCAATGCCCAACCATTGGAAATTTCCTCGAAAGCAATGCCTTGCATCCGTTGGCGCTGCGCGAGCCGACGGCAGCCGGAATCCCATCTCAAATGTTTGGAGATGTCTGGGAGTGGACCGCCAGTGCCTACTTGGGATACCCCGGATTCCAGACCGCCGCTGGCGCCGTCGGCGAGTACAACGGCAAATTCATGTGCAACCAATTCGTCCTACGTGGCGGATCTTGCGCGACGCCGGTGCGGCATATCCGCGCGAGCTACCGCAATTTCTTTCCGCCGGATGCACGCTGGCAGTTCAGCGGCCTGCGACTGGCCCGCGACCTGGCTTGAACCGGCAACGCGAACAGGCGCGCCTGCTGTATGCGGCGCTTGCCCCGCGATACGACGCGGAAACGCGATTCATCAGGGGCATTCGGCAGGAAGCCATTGCGACGCTGGAATTGCGGCCCGGGGAAACGGTTCTGGACTCCGGCTGTGGAACCGGCTGGTGTTTACCGGCACTTTCGAGTCTGGTGGGCCAGTCAGGTTCGGTCATCGGCTTCGAGCCATCACCGGAGATGCTTGCACAGGCGCAGGCGCGCGCGGAATCGCTGGGGAATACCCACTTGCATTTGGCAAGCGGCGAGGATGTCCAGCTGCCGCTTATCCCAGATGCGATCCTGTTCAGCTATACGCACGACCTGCTGCGCTCACGAGCAGCCTTGGCGAATATTTTTCGCCAGGCTCGACGGGGCACACGTATCGTTGCCACCAGCACCCAGTTGTTCCCCCGCTGGTTTTTCCTTGGCAATTGGTACTTGCGCAGGACGCATCGCGCAACGATCACCAATTTCGAGGGCTTTGATCGGCCCTGGAGCCTGCTGCCGGAATTTTGCGAAACCTGGGCGGTGCGGACCACAGTTCCCGGTAGCCGCTATATCTTCCGCGGAATCCTGCGACAGCCGAATCATTAGTTCGCGTAGAACACCCAAAACGCTTGCGACGCATCGGTCCAGCAGCGGACTGACGAAAATCCCGCCGTTTCAAGGACGACACGGAACTCCTCGCGCGAGTACTTGTAGGAATTTTCCGAGTGAATGCGCTCTCCAGCGGCAAATCGGCGCGTCTGGCCATCGATCATGATGAGCTGATCGCGAATCGACTCCAGGTGCATCTCGACACGGCCGGCATTCCCGTCATACAAGCCAACGTGGCGCCAGTCCTGCTCACGAAAGTTGCAACCGAGGACGCGGTTCACATGGCGCAACGCGTTCAGGTTGAAGGCCGACGTGACCCCAAGCGCATCGTCGTATGCGCGCGTGAGGCGCGCGGCATCCTTCTTGGCATCGACGCCAATCAGCAGCCCGCCGCTGGACTGCGATCGTATTTGGGCAAGGAATCGCCGCGCTGCTTCTGGTGCGAAGTTGCCAATGCTCGAACCGGGATAAAAGAACACCGAGCGCCCGAAAAGCAAATCCTGGGGAATTTCCAGCTGGTGGGAAAAGTCGGTTGCCAGTCCGCAAAGCTCAATTTCTGGATAATCGCGCTCTAGCCTGGCCAATGCGCTTTCCAGCGCCGCCGCAGCAATATCGACTGCAAGGTAGCGAGACGGCCTGATATGCGGCAGCCAGCCTTCCGCCTTGCGGCTGTCGCCCGCTCCCAGATCGACCAGTGTGTCAACAGCCCCCACGCACGCGGTAATTTCGGCGCGGTTCGCATCGAAGATGGCACGCTCCGTGCGCGTCGGATAGTATTCGTCGAGCTGGCAGATCGCCGCATATAGTGCGCAACCCAATTCGTCGTAGAAGTACTTCGGCTCGATGGTCGCGGGGTGGGACCGCAGGCCCTCTACCAGACGCCGGCGCTCAGCGGCGGCATCGCGTCGCAGGCAATCGGCGATCCGGTAGCCGGTCATGACGCCGCGCCGGGCCTTTTCGGCGCCGGCTTCAGCAGCGAAAGGATTCGCGCCTCGACGGCCGGATCGGCAAAGTCCGTTTCGCCAATGATGGAGAAGCGCACGCGACCGCTCGCGTCAATGACAAACGTGTGCGGAATTCCGCCGACCTTCCAGGCTTTCTTCGCCTCGCCATCGTCATCACGCAGCAGCGGGAAGTCGATGCCAGTCTTGTTCATGAACGCGCGGATGCGCGGCTCGCCTTCGGCAAGGTTTACGCCAATCACTTCAAGCGGTTTTCCGGCGTGGCGCTTGCGGAGTTCCGCAAGCGAGGGCATTTCCGTGATGCACGGCTCGCACCAGGTTGCCCAGAAGTTCATCACAATCACCTTCCCGCGGAATTGCGCAAGCGAACGCGGCTTGCCGTCAATATCCTTGAGCATCAGCGGAGGGGTCTTGCCCTGGCGCCAGGGTCTGATCTCGCCCGAGCCTGCCGGAACTGTGGCAAACAGCGTTATTGCAACGATCAGGAGTACAAAACCACGCACCATGACGGAGTGGGTCGTGGCTGAGGCAAAAAAATAACCGCGGCGATCATTCGCCGCGGTTACCCCGGTGCTTTCACTCATGCGGAGATTTCGCGCGATGTGATCGTGTAACGGAAATTGTCAGGGTCCAGCTGGTCCAGCCGGCCGTCGGCGGTTTCGGCGTTCGGGTACATGAAGAAGCCGAGCTTTGACTTGTTCGACCCCGGCAACGCCACGTCGTGCGCGTAGTTGAGCGCGAGCCAATTCATTTCCCAATTTCCCCAGAGGTATTGGCGGGCCGCCGCCACCTTCGGATCGTCAATTTTCTTTCCGCCTTCTTCCTCAAGGATGACTTTGCGTACGTCGGCCGGATCGACCGGAATCCAGCCGATACCCTGGGCATAGAACTCGGCGCGGCAATGCTGCGCCTTCGTGATGTCCCCCGCCTTGCCGAGCGACTTGTAGCCCCGCCGTGAATCGGCAACGCGGATTCCATACACATCGCGCGCCGGGACGCCCGATGCGCGTGCCAAGGCGACAAACAGCGCATTGAGGTCGCCGCACTTTCCGCCATAGGACTTGTTTTCCAGCATGAATTTCACATCCCCGACGCCGCAGCCACGCACTTTCGGATCGCGATGCGTATTTTCGACGACCCACTCATAGATCGCCTTGGCTTTGTCAACGTCGTTCTTCAGTCCCTTGGTGATGCCGTCTGCCGTGCTCTTGACAATTCCATCGGTCGGCAGCAATTCACTGGGTTTCAGGAAGCGCTTTTGCTCGTCCGCACTTGCCAGCATGCCGCGGCCCTTTGCCGGGTCGACGCTGTAGTCGCGCGTTGCGAAGCGGCTCGTCAGGCTCATCAGCGGCTTGACACCCTCCGGGAATTCGGCGCTGACGATCCCCAAACCCCAAGCTTGATCGGTAACTTGATTCGACGGTACCAGCTTGCCACCTTCCGCCTGCACCGCATTGCCAAGGCTCTTTTGATAGCTAGTGTCCGAAGTCAGCGGAGTCGGCAGCCAGACACGCGTCGTTCCGGACGGCTTGAGCATTTCAACTTTGGCCACGACTTCGAAGACACGCCAGCCGTCAAAAGCCGTGCCAACAGCGGACTGCGCAAGCGCATTCAGGCTCGCGCCTGCACCCAGCGCCACTGGCGCCAACGGGGTGATGCTACCGGCCTTCAGAAAGGATCGACGATTCATGTGGTTCTCCTGGAAATAAAAGCCTGCAATCGAACATACAGGAACGACCAAAAAATAACAGCCCAACCCGAATACGAACAAGGGCGCAAGCCAGATTCAGTGCGGGACCAGTTGCGCAAGCCTACAACAAATTCGCCCGGAAGTCGGGAAAACCCCCGCATAACCTGGGGAGTTCATGAACAGGTCCTGACGACCCATCACGCAACGAACTTGGGGAGAGCTACAGGAGGAGCCCGTCGACAAAAGCTGGGAAAACGTCCGGCAAAGTGCCTACGATTCAAGGGCTGCCCGCAGAATTCGCAATTCGGCGGAATCGGCAGGCCGGATCCCATCCGCACGCTGGTAAAATGCGTGTTCCTTTCGAGCCGTTGCGCGTTATCCCGATGCGGCCAGATTGGACGCGAACCCAATCAATCCAGAGAACTCGCATGAACAGCCCCGTGACGCAGCCTGCATCAAACCTTCTTGCCTTGCGCAAAGCCTTCCTCACAGCTTGCATTCTATGCGCCGGCACCACATACAACGCATTTGCCCAGGATTCGCAGCAGGGCCTTCGTGAGGAAGTTGGCAAACCCCTCATTGCTGCCGAGGAGATGGCCAAAGCGAAAAATTACGAAGGGGCGCTGGCCAAGATCAAGGAAGCAGAGGCCGTCGCCAATCGGACCCAATTTGAGAACTACTATATCGACCGCCTGCGTGCGACCACCGCACTGAGCGCCGGCAAGGACGACATTGCCGTGAAGTCCCTGATTGCCGCATTCGACGCGCCGCAAATGCCCGCCGCCGACAAGCCGAAAATCGGCGACGCGATCGCACGGATCTCCTATCGGCTGAAGGACTACAAGCAGGCCGCCGATTGGGCTGAGCGCACGCTCAAGGAGCCGGGAGCGCCAGTGGATTTGCGACTGATTCAAGGCCACTCGCAGTTCCTCCTGAATGACTTTGCTGGAACCGTCAAGAACATCGGGGCCTATCTCGATGGGGTCGAGAAATCCGGGAAGACACCTCCGGAAGACCAATACCGGCTGCTGGCCAGCGCCGCAAACCGGGCCAAGGATGATGCGGCTTATGTCGCCGTCCTGGAAAAGCTTGTCGTCAACTACCCGAAGCGCGATTATTGGGCAGACCTGATGTTCCGCAGCGAATCCAAGGCACCGGTACCGGAACGCCTGGTCCTCGACTCATACCGGCTGAAACTTGCCGTCGGCGTTCTCAAGGAACAGGGACAGTTTCTCGACATGGCGCAGTACGTCATGAACATCGGATACCCCGCAGAAGCCGAGAAAGTGCTGGATGCCGGCGTTGAAATCGGCGTCCTTGGCGAAGAGGCCAAGAATGAACGCTACAAGAAGCTGCGCGCAACCGTGAACAAGGAGTTGGCCGAAGAAAAGGCGCGCGCAGCCAAGGGCGCGCAGATACCCAATACAAGCATCGCCAAGTTGAACAACGGATTTGACCTGGTCATCAAGGGAGAGGGCGCAAAGGGTCTCGAACTGATGGAACAAGGTCTGGCACTTCCCGACCTGAAGCGACCGGAAGAGGCGCGCCTGCGCTATGGCATTGCCGCTGCATTGGCCGGCCAGAATGCCAAGGCGGCCGAGACTTTCAAATCGTTGGCCGGAACGGAAGTCGGCGAATTGGCTCGGCTCTGGGGCCTTTATGCCGCGCGCAAAAAATAGTCGGCATTCGGCCTTTCCCTCGCAAACCTGGCAGAGTTCATGACCAAGGC
This sequence comes from Usitatibacteraceae bacterium, assembly GCA_036275435.1. Taxonomy (GTDB): domain Bacteria; phylum Pseudomonadota; class Gammaproteobacteria; order Burkholderiales; family Usitatibacteraceae; genus UKL13-2. The sequence goes on from DASUDU010000419.1 coordinate 8,571, forward strand.
AAGTTTCCATTGGGAAGATCCGCTGATGTTGGAGGCCCAGCTCGCGGACGATGAACGCGCGGTGCGCGATACCGCGGCGGCGTATTGCCGCGACCGGCTCGCGCCGCAGGTACTGGAGGCCTTCCGCCACGAACGGACCGACCCGGCGATCTTTCGCGAAATGGGCGAGCTGGGATTGTTGGGGGCGACCATTCCGGATGAATATGGCGGCGCGGGACTCAGTTATGTCTGCTATGGCCTGATAGCGCGCGAAGTCGAGCGGGTCGATTCCGGCTATCGGTCGATGATGAGCGTCCAGTCCTCGCTGGTGATGGTGCCGATCCACGAATTCGGCACGCCGGCACAAAAACAGAAATACCTTCCGCCGCTTGCCCGTGGCGAGTTAATTGGTTGTTTCGGCTTGACTGAGCCGAACCACGGCTCGGACCCAGCCGGCATGGTCACGCGTGCCCGCAAGGTTCCCGGGGGGTACGCATTGAGCGGGGCGAAGACCTGGATCACCAACAGCCCGATCGCGGACGTTTTCGTCGTCTGGGCCAAGGATGACGAAGGTGCAATCCGCGGCTTCATCCTTGACAAGGGAACCCGCGGGCTCAGCGCGCCGGCCATCCACGGCAAGGTCGGCTTGCGTGCCAGCGTGACTGGCGAAATCGTCTTGGATGATGCCTTTTGCCCAGATGAAAACGCCTTCCCCGAGGTGCGCGGCCTGAAAGGCCCGTTCACCTGCCTGAACAGCGCGCGCTACGGCATTGCGTGGGGCGCGATGGGTGCTGCCGAAGCCTGTTTCCATACCGCGCGGCAATACACCCTGGATCGCAAGCAGTTTGGCCGACCGCTTGCCGCCAACCAGTTGGTGCAAAAGAAGCTTGCCGACATGCTCACCGAGATCAGCCTGGGCCTGAACGCCGCGCTTCGTCTGGGTCGCATGAAAGACGAAGGTACAGCTGCAGTGGAAGTTACCAGCATCCTCAAGCGCAACAATTGCGGCAAGGCCCTCGACATTGCGCGCAGCGCACGCGACATGCTGGGCGGCAACGGCATCAGCGACGAGTTTGGTGTCGCGCGCCACCTCGTGAACCTGGAGGTAGTCAATACCTACGAAGGCACGCATGACGTCCACGCGTTGATCCTCGGCCGCGCGATCACCGGAATCGCCGCCTTTTCCTAGCCGGTGGAGCCGACGGCACTCCCACGCCCGCCGCCCTTGTCCGGCATCCGGGTGCTGGATTTGTCGCGGGTTCTGGCGGGTCCTTGGGCCGGCCAATTGCTCGGCGACCTCGGAGCGGACGTCGTCAAGGTCGAGCGCCCCGGCAGTGGTGATGACACCCGCGCCTGGGGACCGCCGTTCCTGCTCGACGCCGGCGGCATGCCCACTTCGGATTCCGCCTACTTCCTCTGCACCAACCGAAGCAAGCGTTCCATTGAAATCGACATCGCCTCGCAATCCGGCCAGCAACTGCTTGTGCGATTGGCCGAAAAGGCCGATGTCCTGATTGAGAACTTCAAGGTCGGCGGACTTCTGGCCTATGGCTTGGACTATGCAAGCCTGGAAAAGGTAAATCCGCGCCTGGTCTACTGTTCGATTACCGGCTTCGGCCAGACCGGTCCTTACGCGGATCGCGCAGGCTACGACTTCCTGATTCAGGGCATGGGAGGCCTGATGAGTGTGACGGGCCGCGCCAGCGGCGAGCCGGGCAGCGGACCGCAGAAGGTGGGGGTCGCAGTAACCGACATCTTGACGGGCCTGTATGCAACTGTTGCGATTCAGGCCGGCCTGGCCGAACGGGAACGGTCTGGGCGCGGGCAGCATATTGACCTTGCCCTGCTGGACGTACAGGTTGCCGCCCTCGCCAATCAGGCTTCGAACTATCTTGTCGGTGGGGTCATCCCCACCCGCATGGGCAACGCCCACCCCAATATCGTCCCCTATCAGGACTTTCCGACTGCGGACGGCGACATGATTCTCGCCATCGGCAATGACGGGCAATTCCGCCGCTTCGCACAGATTGCCGGCCATCCGGAGTGGGCAGAGGATCCGCGCTTCGCAACCAATCCGGCTCGGGTCGAAAACCGCGCGGAGCTTTGCTCGCGGATCGCGGCCACGACAAAGCGTCTTAGCACGGCCGAATGGATCGGCGCACTGGAGAAGTTTGCCGTTCCCTGCGGGCCGGTCAACCGGCTGGATGAGGTATTCGCCGATCCGCAAGTGCGGGCGCGCGGCACGCGCATGCGCCTGCAGCACGGCAGCGGGCAGGCAGTCGACTTGGTTGCCAATCCAATCCGCTTTTCTGCCTCGCCGGTCGCGGACACACTGGCGCCTCCCCGGCTGGGTGAACACGGTGCTGAAGTCCTGCGCGATTGGCTTGGCATTGAGCCCTCCGGATAGCAGCCGGTGGGCGTTTCCCGGGTTATTGCGGACGACATGCGAAAATAGGCCGTTTGCAATCGCAGGCATGAGCCCCTGATGACCGAAGAAAAACCGGACGCACACGTCACCGACTTCATTCGCAACATCATCGACTCCGAACTGGCGTCGGGGAAGTTCGCATCCCGCCGCTGGGCGGGACAACCGGCATTGGCTGCGGCGCACGCGGCGGGCAAACCCGACTCCGCGGCGATCCGCACCCGCTTTCCGCCGGAGCCCAACGGCTACCTGCACATCGGTCACGCCAAGTCGATCTGCCTCAACTTCGGACTTGCCGCGCAGTATGGCGGGCGCTGCCACCTGCGCTTCGACGATACCAATCCCGAAAAGGAAGAGCAGGAATACGTCGACTCGATCATCGACAGCGTGCGCTGGCTCGGATTTTCCTGGGATGCGGGTGGCGAGTCGAACCTCTATTTTGCCTCCGACTACTTTGAATGGATGTACCAGGTCGCGGAAAAGCTCATTGAAGGCGGATTTGCCTACGTCGACAGCCTGACAGCCGAACAGATGCGCGACTACCGCGGGACCTTGACCGAGCCGGGACGAGACTCGCCCTATCGCAATCGCTCGGTGGCGGAAAACCTGGCGATGTTCCGCGACATGCGTGCCGGCAAGTATGCCGATGGCGCGCACGTGCTGCGCGCCAGGATCGACATGTCCTCGCCCAACATCAACCTGCGCGATCCGGCGATTTACCGCATCAAGCGCGGCCATCACCACCGCACCGCTGATGCGTGGTGCATCTACCCGATGTACACGTTTGCACACCCTCTGGAGGATGCCTTCGAGCGCATTACCCATTCGATTTGCACGCTGGAATTCGAGGACCAGCGGCCGTTTTACGACTGGTTGCTCGAGCGCGCCCGCGACGCGGGTTTTTTTGCAGACCCACTGCCGCAGCAAATCGAATTCTCAAGACTCAATGTCACCTACATCATCACCAGCAAACGCTACCTGAGCCAATTGGTCAGCGAGGGACACGTCGAAGGCTGGGACGATCCGCGCATGCCGACCATCGCCGGAGCGCGCCGCCGCGGTTATCCGCCGCAGGCCTTTCATCTGTTTGCGGAACGCACCGGGGTCTCCAAATCGCCCGGCTGGATTGAGTACGGTCTGCTGGAAGACTGCGTGCGCGAATGCCTCAATGCCTCGGCCGAGCGACGCATCGCCGTGCTCGATCCGCTGAAGTTGCTACTTGCCGAGTATCCCGACGATGCGTTCGAGACCTGCCTGGCACCAAACCATCCACAGAAACCGGAACTGGGGAAGCGCGAATTGCCTTTTTCGCGAGAACTGTGGATCGAGCGCGAGGATTTCCAGGAAGTGCCGGCCAAGGGCTACTTCCGCTTGTTTCCCGGCAACAAGGTACGCCTGCGCTATGCGTATGTCATCGAGTGCACCGGCTGCGAGAAGGACGCGTCGGGTCGCGTCACCGCCGTCCACGCGCGCGTGCTTCGCGAAACGCGTTCAGGCACTGCAGGCGCCGACAGCGTCAAGGTCAAGGGCAATATCCACTGGTTGTGCGCCCGTGCCGCAAATCCCGCCACGGTGCGTCTTTATGACCGCTTGTTCAAGTCGCCGCATCCGGGTCGGGAAACTGGCAATTTGATCGACGATCTCCATGCCGAATCAATTCGTGTCGTCACGGCGTACGTCGAACCCGGCCTGATGAAGGTGTTGCCGGAAATGCGCTTCCAATTCGAGCGGCATGGCTACTTCGTCGTCGACCGCGTTGACAGCCGCAGCGGCACGCCCGTGTTCAACCGCGCGGTGACGCTCCGTGACTCGTGGGGGCCGTCGAAATAGCCGGTCTGCGGGCGAGCGTTTCGAATACGCTTTCCAGGGCGCGGGTGTGGCGCGTCAGGTGTGCCGGTGAATCCGCCATTGCCTTCCGGACCTTTTCTTGCATTGTCTCGAGGAAATTCCGATCGCTCGCCAGGGCGGCCGCGACGTCGACAAATCGATCGACATGCGTCGTCACCAGTTCCGGCATGCCCAGGTGGGTCAGGATGCTCGCGCCCATCCTTTCGCCGTGCCGAAGCCCGGCCAACGTGACTACGGGTACGCCCATCGCGAGTGCGGCCAGGGTCGTGTCGCCCCCCGCATAGGGAAACGTGTCCATGGCCGCATGGCAAAGCGCATAGCGCTGGGCAAGCCGCGGATCGCGCGCGTCCAATTCAAGAAAGGCGAACCGAGTCGCATCGATGCCGGCCGCGGCGCACATCGCGCGCAGCGCATTCTGGTCGGCACGGACAAATGGCGAGAACAACAGCACCGCGTTCGGTGCCCGATCCAGCACCTGTTTCCATGCGGCAAGGCAGCGCGGGGAAAGCTTCAGGACATTGACAAAAGCCGCAAAGACGAACTTCCCATCCAGGCCAGGAGGCGGATCGAGCGGTGGCGCCGCATCGGGAACGCATGCCGCAAGCGGAAAAACGCAAGCGTCGATTCGCAGCGGCGGCTCCAACTGGAAAGCCTCGTTGCCGGGGGGATCCGCGACATGGTCACTGATCTTCCCATCGGCGAAGGACAAGCCCAGCGAGCCGTGGTAACCCAGGTGGGTGACCAGGTGGCGCGCCGGACGCGATGAATACATTTCGGGGCGCGCGCTCATCGTGTGGCCGCCGAGATCGACCAAGACATCGATTCCGGCTTCGGCAATGCACCGAGCTGCCGCAGCGTCGTCAAGCGCAGCCAATTCATGGAAGCCATCGCTTGCCGAGCGCATGCGCTCGGTCCAATCATCGTGCATAGTTAGGCCGGCAAGGGAAAACAACACGATGGAAAAACGCGTCCGGTCATGCCGCGAAATCACCTCCCAAACCAGGCGGCCCATCACGTGTCGGCGAAAATCCCCGGACACGTAGCCGATGCGAATGCGTCCGTCGCCGGCCCGGCCGGCCACCGGCAATGCAGCGGGGGCGTAGGCCGCAACCGCCTGGTCATAGCGGCGATAGACATCAAGCAGGTTAGCGCCGCTGACATCGAAATATTGTAGCAATCCGAGAATCGCGGACAACTGCGACGGCTTGGCCGCCGCAAAGGGCCATTCCAGCGCCTGCCGCACGTAACGCGCCTCACGCACGCGATCGGCAAGCGGACGGCTGCTATGCAACCCGGCAGCAATCAATTCCGGCGTTAACGGTGCCGACGCTTCCCACTGCAGGAAGGTCCGGCACGCGTCGTCGGGCCGCCCGGCGGCAATCTGCACGCGCCACAGCGCTTCCCAGGCAGCCGGATTGCGTGGATCGTGTGCAACCGACTGGCGCAAAGCGGCAATCGCGCTGCCCCATTGTCCGGCCTCCTGGAACATTGATCCCAGGTTGAACGAGGCCTGCGCAAGGCCCGGATTCCTGTGCAGGGCGCGGCGGAAGGACTCGATCGCCTCGGCCTTGCGCCCGGTCGCACGCAGCGCGTTGCCCAGATTGTTGTGCGCTTCGGCAAACTGCGGATTGATGGTCAAGGCCTGCCGGTAGGCATCTACAGCCTCGGCGTGCGCGCCACGTGCCTGCAACAACAGGGCCAGGTTGTACCAGGCCTGCCAGACGTGCGGTGCAAAACCGAGCAACGCGCGATAGGTGTTTTCGGCGTCGGCCAGGCGACCAGCCTGCTGATGCTGGATCGCGCTTTGGTAAAGTTTGCGTTGCTCTTCTGATATGGCAGACATGGCTCACGGTGCCGGCCGGCGAATCCACCGGGTACCGCGAAGTTTAGCTGCTGGCGTCAGTCAGGGCCGATACGGATTGTTCGGATGCCGGTCATACCGATCCGGGATTCCATCACCATCGCGATCCCAACGGCCCCGCTCGAACCGCCATCCGCCACGGTACTCGACCCAGCGGTGCGGCCGGAATTGGTAGCCCTTGCGGGCCTTCAGCCAATATCCGCCGACCCAGTGATGATGCCGACCGCGCCACTCCCAATAGCCCGGCACCCAGATGAAGCCGGCGCGCGGAGGGGGAAAAACCTCGTGCCGCAACGGTGGCGGCGGCACCGACACCACCACATGAAGGCCCGCATGGGCGGTCCCGGACTGTGGCAGCAATGCGGCACCGATCGTTCCGGTAACGATCAGTGCCAGAAACATTGCGGTTCGTATGGGTTTGCGCATGGCAATCTCCTCAAATGGGGGAAACCAGCCTGCCTTGCCGGCGCCTTCGGCTGTTTCCGCCACCAAACAACGCGGCAACCCTTGGCGCGTTTACGTGCCAAAGGCTGCAACGCGCACGACCTGTAAGCGAATGTAATCAGCGCCGGCCGGCACGGACTTTGACTGTGTTTCCGTTTCGGGTAGGCTTCGCAAAACAGGTGGAGCATGCCCTGCCCTGCTCAGGAGGACGCGATGACACGCAATGGCGAAAGTCCGCCAACCACAGCCGAACTCGAGGCAAGACCAGCGCCCGAGGCAGCGATCCTGTTGGCCACGTGTGCACCGGCTGTCGCCGTGCCGATCCTCATGCAACTCAATCCAGCGCTGGCCCAGGGAATCCTCGACCGGTTCGATGCGACACGGCAGGCCGAGATCCTCGCGGCAGCGCCCGCGGAAGTTTCCGCGCAGTGGAGGCGCAATCGGGCCTACGGCGAACGTCAGATCGGACGCTTGATGGAGCCCGTGCATGCCCGATTTGACCCGACCACAACGGTCGGCGAGGCCGTTGAGGTGCTGCGAACCAAGGTTCAGTCTGCTTTCATCACGTACAGCTACGTGACTTCGCAGGACGGCCGGTTGCTCGGGTTGGTGACGATGCGCGACCTGTTGTTCAGCCCGGCCGACCAGACTCTCGAGCACATCATGCTGCGCGAAGTGTTCACGTTGCCTCCTGAGCTGAGCATCTCTGATGCCATGCGCGCCACGCTCAACCGCCATTTCCCGGTCTACCCGGTCTGCGACACCCAGGGCTGCCTGCTCGGCTTGGTGAGGGGCCAAGTGCTGTTTGCTGCCGAGGCCTTTGAAATCACGGCGCAGGTCGGCAGCCTTGTCGGTGTTGAAAAGGAGGAACGCATCTCCACGCCGATGTGGAAGAGTTTCCGGTTTCGTCATCCGTGGCTGCAACTGAACCTGCTGACCGCGTTCCTTGCCGGCGGGGTCGTGGCGATGTTCCAGGGCACCATCGATCGCCTGGTGATCCTCGCAGCGTTCCTGCCCGTCCTGGCCGGGCAGTCCGGCAATACCGGCTGCCAGGCGCTGGCGGTGACATTGCGCGGCATTACGCTCGGCGAAATCAAGCCGGGTGATGGCAAGATGCTGATCATGAAGGAAGGCGTGCTCGGCGCCCTGAACGGCGCGCCGATCGGGCTGATTGCAGGCGTGGCGATGTATCTGACCGCGACCGGCCAGCATTCGCCACACGCCCTGATTCTGGCGCTGGTGGTATTCCTCGCCATGGTCGGTGCCTGCATGGTTAGCGGCGTGTCCGGTGCCATCGTCCCTCTGACCCTGAAGCGGTTTGGCGCCGACCCCGCAACGGCTTCCAGCATCTTCCTGACGACGGCAACCGACATCGTCAGCATGGGCATGTTGCTCGGGCTGGCAACCATGCTGGTGCGCTGACCGCCACCTCGTCGCGATGCCAACGGCAAGCTGGTAGAGTCACCCGGAGTGCAACCTGCAACCGCCAATCGGAACGATGACCGGCTACAAGTTCACCAACAACTGGTTTGACAGTACCGCGCGAGGCCCTTGGGAACAGCTATTTACCAAAATTCGCCCTGCCAAGGTCATTGAAGTTGGCTCCTACGAGGGCGCGAGCGCCTGCTACCTGATCGAGAAGCTGGGCGCCAATGCCCCTCTGGAGATCCACTGCGTGGATACCTGGTCTGGAGGCGTCGAACACCAGTCAGCCGGCGTGGACATGGCAAGCGTCGAGACGCGATTTCGCGAAAACACCGCACTGGCCATTTCGCGGGTGTCGAACCCGGTCGCGCTGCACATCCACAAAGGAGCCTCTTCGGACCAATTGGTGAAGCTGCTCGCCGGCGGCCATCGCGGATCGTTCGATTTTGTCTACGTCGATGGGTCGCACCAGGCGGCGGACGTATTGGCTGATGCGGTGCTGGCCTTCATGCTTGCCAAACCGGGCGCCATGCTGGTTTTCGATGATTACCTGTGGGCTGAAAACCTGCCCTATGGTCGCGATCCGCTCCGTTGTCCGAAGCCGGCGATCGACGCTTTCATCAACCTCAACTTCAGGAAACTCAACATCCTCAGCGCGCCGCTCTACCAAATCTACGTGCAAAAAATCAGCGATTGACCGCGCCAACGGCAGAACGACGCGCGCCGGCCATGATCCGCGCCATTCCAGTGAACTTGCGGCCGCGCCTACAACGCCGCGGGTGCGGCCGGCCGGGCCTGCCCGTGAGCCACCCCTTCCATCAGGGAGCGCGTCAACTCGGCGGCACCGACGGCAAGACAGCCGCTGCGGTTCTGCCCCGACCAGAGCGGCGAAAAATCCGCGATGCCCGCTGCCTCTGCCTTGGTGCGCAGTGGCGCCAGCGCGGAGACGGCCAGCGGGAATTCGGGTACTGCCGATGAAATCGGGCCAAGCTCGCGCATGATGCGATTGACGATGCCGCGTGCCGGTCGACCGGTAAAGATGTTGGTTAGGGCGGTGTGCATCGCATGGTCCTGCAATGCCCCTCGATGCACGACACTGGTTGTCGCTTCCCGGCACAGCAGGTATGCGGTGCCGACCTGGACACCCGCCGCACCAAGCGCCAGCGCCGCAGCCACACCGTTCGCGTCGGCAATGCCGCCCGCGGCAATGACTGGAAGCCGCACGGCCCGTGCCACCTGAGGCACCAGAGCAAACGTGCCGGTTTGGGTCGCCAGATCCCGGGTCAGGAACAT
>DASUDU010000420.1:0-4537 GCA_036275435.1 Usitatibacteraceae bacterium
AACGTCACGACTGCATTGCCGCCGCCGACGAGGGCCAGGGCCAGGTCGTCGAGCTGGGTGACTTCGGCTTCGACGGTTTGCGCTTCGGTGGCGACGTTGGCCAGTTCGACGGTGCTGATCTCTTTGCTCATGAAAGTCTCCAGTGGTATCGTTGAAAAAAGGGCGCCGCAAAAATGTGAAATATTTCACAGTTTGTGGTAGCTTACTTCCCTAGGTGCGTGATTTGCAAGGATTTTTTGTGAGCGTTTCCAAATTACAACAGCAAGCGGTTCGACTCGCCGAAGCCAAGAGGGTGATAGAAGGTGCAATCGCCGGCGAAGGGTTGGTCGATGCACGTCTTGTCGAACTGTCTGCACTTGGGCTTGCCGAGATTCGCGTTGATGCGCATGAGCAGTTGCGATTGATGTTGGGGGCTGCCAGGTATTTCTATGTTTCCGGAAATGCGTTCAAGGCAATACCGATTGCGCAAAAAGCACGCCAACTTGGCCTGGAGGCCGCGCTGCCCACTCAGACGACCGATGCGTTGATTGCTATTGGCATTTGCTCGGCTGATTCGGCGGGGTTGGCAACGGCAATGGAGGCTTATGCCGATGCACTCGCGCTGGCAAGGGGGCAGCAGGATCGTGTCCGGGAAGCCAAGATTTGGCAGAACCTGGGGGCGGCGTTGTTGTACGGCGGTGTCTATCGCGAAGCGTTGAGCTGTTTTCGCGAGTCATTACGCATCTCCGAGGGCGACGCATCATTGAATTCGCTTTCCGCTGGGACATTGACAAACATTGCGCTTGGTCATCTGCACCTTGGCGAAATTAGCCAGGGCTTGGTTGCGATCCGGTCGGCGGTTGAGTTTCCCGTTGATCAAAAGGATTCTTTTTCAGCCCTGAACCGGGTATTGGCCGAAAACTGCTTTACACGACTTCTGGTCGAAGCTGGGGACTACCAGGGCGCTAGCGAACATGCAAGGACAGCCAGGCATTTTTCCGGCCTGGCGAATTCGCCGCGCGCTGCCATATCGGCCTCGGTTGCCGAGGGACTGGCGGAAGTTTTCTCGGGAAAGAGTGATTTGGGGCTGTCGCGCCTTGAAGGTACGTTGGAGCGCGCAAGAGCGCTCAAGGTGAATGGCCGTGACACGCTTGCCGCCCTTGTTCAAGCATACGAACATGTGGGATCACCCGGCAAGGCATTGATTTTCCTCAAGCAACTGTTGGAACAGCAAAAGGAAACCCAGGAGCAGAACGTGTTGAAACACGTCAAGCTGCATCTGGAACGGCTCCATGAGGATGTGGAAGATGAAGTGGCCGCGCTCAAGCGGTTGCAAACGCGTGAGGAAATCCTGGAAGGCCGACTCGCCAAACAAGAGCTGACGCAAAAGTCGCAGGCCCTATTCCTGGCACAGGTCGAAGTCATGGAGCGGCTCGCAGTCGCGGCCGAGTTGCGGGACGATTCAACCGGCGAGCACTCCTACAGGGTGGGACGCATGTCGGCGCTATTGGCCAAGGAATTCGGCTGTGACGACGATACGATTTTCACCATCGACATCGCAGCGCGCCTGCATGACATTGGCAAGATCGGTATTCCTGACGGAATCTTGATGAAACGCGGACCGCTGAATCCTTCAGAACGTGAAGTCATGAAGACCCACGCGACGATCGGTGCGGAAGTGCTGGCCAAGAGCAATATTCCTCACGTCAAGATGGCTGAAGAGATCGCGCGTCACCACCACGAATGGTGGGATGGGACCGGCTATCCAGGGAGCCTCTCGGGAAGCGGCATACCGATCGCGTCCCGCATTACGGCCTTGGCCGATGTCTTCGATGCGTTGACCCACAGTCGCCCCTACAAGCAGGCATGGACCATCGACAGTGCATTGGCCGAGATTCTCTCGTTGCGCGGCCGACAATTTGACCCGGAACTGACCGACTTGTTCTTGGCGTTGGTTTCGAGGTTGCGACGTGAGCATGATGATCTTGACGCGTTTCTCGGGATGGCGGCAAGGAATTCAGCCTTCCTCCAGGCCCGCGAAAAGATCAACAAGACGCTTGAAGAGCGCGGTGATGGATTTCCGGGGGCGCAAACCCGGTTTGACATGCAGCGCTAGCGCACCAGGCCTTCCTCCGCCCCCTTCTTTCCGGCTATAATTGACCGGTTTTGCGGCCAGCGGGTTGATTCCGTTGGTTTTTTTGTCGCGAATTCCGCCGGAAATCCCATCGTTGGCCATGCGCAGCCGTTTTGTCATCGGAAATTGGAAGCTGAACGGCAGCCTGGCGTCGAATGGCGTCTTGCTGGCGTTGATCCGCGCCCAGGTGGTCGCCGATGCCAATCGCCATTGCGGGGTCTGCGTGCCGGCGCCGTATCTGGCCCAGGTGCAGGCGGTGCTGGCCGGTTCGCCGGTTGGTTGGGGCAGCCAGGACGTCAGCCGATACGCGTCCGGGGCCTATACCGGTGAGGTTTCGGCGACAATGGTGACGGAATTTGGCAGTCGCTACGCGATTGTCGGGCATTCGGAGCGCCGGGCGCTGTTTGGCGACGTCGACGCCGTTGTCGCGGTGAAATTCGGCATGGCGCGCCAGGCCGGGCTCACGCCGATTTTGTGTGTCGGCGAAACCTTGGCCGAACGCGAAGGCGGGCAGACCGAGGCGGTGGTGGCGCGGCAGTTGCAGGCAGTAGTGGATGCCCATGGCGTTGGTGGGCTCGAGGGCACGGTCTTGGCGTATGAGCCGGTCTGGGCGATCGGCACCGGTCGCACGGCGACGCCGGCTCAGGCCGAAGCGGTGCACGCCTACCTGCGAACGTTGCTGGGCAAGCTGGATGCAGGTGTCGCGGGGCGTTTGCCGATTCTGTACGGCGGCAGCGTCAAGAAGGGCAACGCAAAGGAGCTTTTTTCAATGCCGAACATCGATGGCGGGCTGATTGGCGGCGCGTCGCTGGTGGCGGATGAATTCTTGGGTATCTGGGCAGCCTTGTAGCTGGCCCGCATTGGAGAGCAGGTCATGTTTGGAATCGTCATGGCAGTACATATTCTGGTCGCAATCGCGATCGTCGTTTTGGTCTTGCTCCAGCATGGCAAGGGCGCCGACATGGGGGCGGCATTCGGCAGCGGTTCCGCCGGCAGCCTGTTCGGCGCTGCGGGTGCCGCGAATTTCCTGTCGCGCTCGACCGCAGTTTGCGCGGCGGTGTTCTTTTCGACCTGCGTCGCGCTCACGTACTTCCACGCGCCAAAACAAGGTACCGGGGTGATGGGCGGACTGAAGCAGGAGGCGCCGGCGAAAACCGAGCCGGCCAAGGATCCGAATGCCATCCCGGCCCCGGCTGCACCGGCCGCTGGTGAACAAAAACCGGCAGAACAACCGAAGTAAGTATTGATCTTGATTAAAATGTAGCGTTAGCCGTCGTGGTGGAATTGGTAGACACGCTGTCTTGAGGGGGCAGTGCGGAAACGCGTAAGAGTTCGAGTCTCTTCGACGGCACCAAAAAATCGCTTACAGAACAAGGCAGTACAAGCAACAAGGCAGTAGATTTACGGTCGTCACTGCTGTGCAGGCGGCCGGCCCCAACCGGGGCTGTGGGCAGGATCCTTCCAGCAGGCGCGCCGCAACTTCATGCACGAACAATATCTTCCGATCCTGATCTTCATCGTCATCGGCGCGGCAACCGGAATCGGCCCGCTGGTGATGTCCAAGGTCCTGACCAAGCTTCTGGGCGACGATCGTCCAGACGCGCAAAAACTTTCCGCATATGAATGCGGATTCGAGGCCTTTGAGGACGCGCGCATGAAATTCGATGTGCGCTATTACCTGGTCGCGATCCTGTTCATCCTGTTCGACCTCGAAATCGCTTTTTTCTTCCCCTGGGCCGTGGTGCTCCGGGAAATCGGCTGGTTCGGCTTTTCCGCCATGATGGTGTTCCTCGGCATTCTGGTCGCGGGCTTCATTTACGAGTGGAAAAAAGGCGCGCTGGATTGGGAATGACGGGGGATATCAATGCCTGAGGGCGGCAGCATCTCACAGCACGGGTTTGTCACGACGCAGGTCGACACGCTGCTCAACTGGGCGCGTACCGGCTCGATGTGGCCGATGACTTTTGGCCTTGCCTGCTGCGCGGTGGAAATGATGCAGGCTGGCGCGTCGCGCTATGACCTCGACCGCTTCGGCATCGTCTTTCGCCCCAGCCCGCGGCAGTCGGACGTGATGGTGGTTGCCGGAACGCTGTGCAACAAGATGGCACCGGCCATGCGCAAGGTCTATGACCAGATGGCCGAGCCGCGCTGGGTGATTTCGATGGGTTCCTGCGCCAATGGCGGCGGCTACTACCACTATTCCTATTCCGTGGTGCGCGGCTGCGACCGCATCGTTCCGGTCGACATCTACGTCCCTGGCTGCCCGCCCACGGCCGAGGCCTTGCTCTACGGCATCATCCAGTTGCAGAACAAGATCAAGCGTACCAACACCATTGCCCGCTGAATCGAACCATGCCTCTCGCCAACTCCGAGATCGAAGCCGTCCTGCCCCAGCTGCTGGGTGACCGCCTGGTTTCGGTGGTC
>DASUDU010000421.1:0-3333 GCA_036275435.1 Usitatibacteraceae bacterium
CCGCTGCGGGTGTTCGAACTCGACTTCGAGGCCAACCTGCCGTTCGTGCGCGCCTGCGTGAAGTACAGGAAGCGCATCGTCTTCCCGTCGACCTCCGAGGTCTACGGCATGTGCGGCGATGCCGAGTTCGATCCGCACGCGTCGAACCTGGTGCTCGGCCCGATCGAGAAGCAGCGCTGGATCTATTCGTGCTCCAAGCAGCTCATGGACCGGGTCATCTACGCTTACGGCTCGCGCAAGGAGCTCGATTTCACGCTGTTTCGCCCGTTCAACTGGATCGGCGCAGGACTCGACAGCATCCACACGCCGAAGGAGGGATCGTCTCGCGTGATCACGCAGTTTTTCGGCCACATCGTTCGCGGCGAGCCGATCAAGCTGGTCGATGGCGGCAGGCAGAAGCGCGCCTTCACCTATGTCGACGACGGCATCGCGGCGCTGATGAAGATCATCGACAACAAGGATGGCGTGGCGAGCGGCCAGATCTACAACGTCGGCAATCCGAAAAACAACTACTCGGTGCGTGAACTGGCCACCATGATGCTCGAACTGGCCAAGGAATATCCGGAATACCGCAAGACGGCAGCCAAGGTGAAGATGCTGGAGACCACGTCGTCACAGTACTACGGCAAGGGTTACCAGGACGTGCAAAACCGCGTGCCGAAGATCGCCAACACCATGAAGGACCTCGGCTGGAAGCCGAAAGTCAACATGGACGATGCGCTGCGCGCGATCTTTGACCACTACCGCAAGGAACTGGAGGAGGCGCGGCATTTGATGGACTGACTGTTGGGTGAACTGTGAACGGTGATCAATGAACAAAAGCATGATTAAACGCGGGCTTGGTTCACCGTTTGCCGTTTGCCGTTCACCATAAACCTGCTCGCGTCATCCTTGAATCCCGACATGATCCACGACCTCCCCCTGTTCATCCTTGCCGGCATCGTGCTCAATTTCACGCCCGGGCCGGACATGGCGTATTTCGGTTCGCGCGCCGCTTCGCAAGGGTTCAAGGGCGGCGTGGCCGCGTTCATGGGCGTGTGCGCCGGATGCCTGCTGCACACGCTGGCCGCCGCGCTCGGGCTTTCGGCCATCCTGCTGACTTCGGCCGAGGCATTCTTCGTTGTCAAGCTCGTCGGTGCCGGCTATCTCCTCTGGGTCGGCATCGGCATGCTGCGCGAGTCACGGCGCGCGGCGCTGGCGATCGATTCGTCGCTTGCCGCGGTGCCTTATGGCAAGCTGTTCATGCAAGGCTTCCTGACCAACGCCCTGAACCCGAAGATCGCGCTGTTCTTCCTCGCCTTCCTGCCACAGTTCATCGAGCCGGGCAGCCCTGATCGCGCCCCAGCCTTCGTGTTGCTGGGCCTCGTTTTCATATTAAACAGCATGGTGACCATGATTCCCTTGATCTGGATGTTCGCCCGTCTCGGTGCCCGGATGCGCGCCGGTTCGCGCCTCGTCGACTGGCTCAACCGCGCGTGCGGCGCGTTGTTCGTCGGCGTCGGCATCCGGCTCGCGCTCACCGAGAGGCCGGCATGAGCGCAATCCTCGTCGGCGTGGTGATGGGCTCCAATTCCGATTGGGACGTGATGCAGCGCGCGGCCGAAGTGCTGCGCGATTTCGCCGTACCCTTTGAGCACAGGGTGGTTTCGGCGCACCGCACGCCGGATGCCATGTTCGAATACGCCGAGACCGCGCGCGATCGCGGCCTGAAATGCATCATCGCCGGCGCAGGTGGCGCGGCACACCTGCCGGGCATGATCGCCAGCAAGACCACGCTGCCGGTCCTGGGTGTTCCGGTCCCGTCGAAGCACCTTGCGGGGCAGGATTCGCTCTATTCGATCGTGCAGATGCCCAAGGGCATTCCGGTTGCCACGTTCGCCATCGGCGAGGCCGGCGCGGCCAATGCCGCACTGTTTGCCGTCAGCCTGCTGGCCAACGACCAACCCGAGCTGGCAGCGCGCCTGGCGGCCTACCGTGCCAGCCTCAAGGAGCAGGTTGAAGCGATGCGCCTGCCCGAAGTGCTGTAAACCGGCGCCGACCATGATTCTTCCCGGTGCCACCCTTGGTTTGCTTGGCGGCGGCCAGCTCGGCCGCATGTTCACCATGGCGGCGCGCAACCTCGACTACCGCGTTACCGTGCTTGACCCGGACCCGCTGTCTCCCGCCGCCGAATTTGCCACCGGGCACCTCAGCACCGCCTACACGCACCCGGTTTCACTCGAGGAAATGGGCCGCACCTGCGCGGCGATCACCACGGAATTCGAAAACGCGCCATCGGAGGCCCTGCTCGAGCTGGCGCGGTCGACGACGGTTCGGCCAGGCGGCCACGCCGTGGCCGTTGCCCAGGATCGCGTGGCCGAAAAGTCGTTTTTCCGCGACAGCGGCTTTCCGGTTGGCCCCTTTGCCATCATCCGGTCCGATGCCGACCTTGCGGCGGCACTGGCGTCGGTGCGCCTTCCGGCCATCCTGAAAACGGCACGCTTCGGCTACGACGGCAAGGGCCAGGCCCGCATCGATTCGCCGGCGCAACTGCAGGCGACCATCCGGGGCTGGAACGGCGCAACCTGCGTGCTCGAGCAATTCCTGCCGCTGTCGATGGAAATTTCGGTGATCCTGGCCCGCGATGCCTCGGGTGCGACGGCCGTCTTCCCGGTGGCGGAAAACCGCCACGCCCACGGCATTCTCGACCTGACCATCGCCCCGGCGCGAATCGATCCGGCACTGGCCGACCAAGCACGCGCCACCGCAATGGGCCTGGCCGCGAAACTCGAATATGTCGGCGTCCTCGCCGTCGAGTTCTTCGTGCTCGATGGCGGCGTCCTGGTCGTCAATGAAATCGCCCCGCGTCCGCACAACAGCGGGCACTACACGATCGACGCCTGCCGCACCTCGCAGTTCGAACAGCAGGTGCGGGTACTGTGCGGCCTGCCGCTGGGCGATCCTTCGCAGCACAGCCCGGCGGTGATGGTCAATTTGCTTGGCGATTGCTGGCGCGGCCCGGATCTTTCGACCGCACCGGACTGGTCGGTGGTGCTGCGCCACGCCGGAGCCCACCTGCATCTTTACGGCAAGCGCGAAGCGCGCAAGGGCCGCAAGATGGGCCATGTCACGGTTTGCGACGAGGATCCGGCCGTCGCACTGGCCATCGCCCAGGAAATCCGCCGCGATCTGGGAATCGGCTGAATCCGGAACCGCGGGCCGGCGCGTCCTATTGGCAGGAACCCTTCCCGCATCCGATGGAGAACGCCATGACCCAGACCCAAATCCTGCGCCGGTTTGCCGGCGCGTTTGCCGCGCTGCTGCTCGCCGCGCCCCTCGCCGCCCATGCCGACT
>DASUDU010000422.1:0-2021 GCA_036275435.1 Usitatibacteraceae bacterium
AGCTGCACTTCGCCCGGAAGGTGCGTGACCAGGAAGGCGATGTGAAAGCCGCAGGTGAAGAAGCCGGCATGCAATAGCAGGTAGCTGCGATCCTGCGCGGCCTCGCGCAACGCGCCGCGCAGGGTTTTTTCCGCAGTTGCCCCTGCAATCGGAGCCGCATGCGGCTTGCCCCGCAGCATTCGCGTCAGCGGAAGTGCTGCCAGCGAGACGGCTGCCAGGGACCACAGGGCCGCCATCCAGCCGAACGCGGTGATCAGGAACTGCGCCAGCGGCGCAAACACAAACTGGCCGACTGACGCCCCGGCATTGATGACACCGGAAGAGAATCCTCGTCGCTCTGGAGCCAGCTGTTGGCCGACCGCACCTATGATGACCGAAAACGCCCCAGTACCGGCGCCGGCAGCCGTTAGTAATCCGATCGACACCACCATGCCGAAACCGCTGGACATGAATGGCGTGAGCGCCATCCCGGCAGCCAACAGCACAAGGCCCGCGGCCAGGACGGGTGCCGGTCCGAACTTGTCGGCAACCGCACCGGCGATAGGCTGGATTGCGCCCCAGGTGAATTGCCCGATCGCGATCGCGAAACTGATCGCGACCACACCAAGGCCGGTGGAGGTATTGATCGGCGAAATGAACAAGCCTTGCGACTGGCGCACGCCCATCGTCACCATGAGGATGGCGGCAGCCGCGAGCGTGACGGACCAGGCGGCGCGGGATTGGGAGGCGGTCAAGGGAAGGCGTGGCGTGTCAGAGCGCGAAGTGGCAGAGTATGCCCGTTTCGCATGAGCCCAGGCACGCCGCCTGCCAAGCCCGGTTTTCGGTCCAAAAGGAATTCCTTGACGAATCAATGGGTTTGCCGTATCTTCCGCCTCGCAGTCGCATCAAGCAGTTTGTATCGACGTCGTGCTGAAGTCCCGCTTGCCACCAGCGAGCCCGCCTCCTTGCCCCGTGTACGCTACCTGATTGGCTGCTTTTTATGCCGGCGGAAATGCCGGTCAATCACTCCACACAAGGAATACACATGGCTTCAACTGGTACAGTCAAATGGTTTAACGACGCGAAGGGCTTCGGCTTCATCACCCCCGATGGCGGCGGTGAAGACCTGTTTGCGCATTTCTCGGCGATCGAAGGCTCCGGCTTCAAGACGCTGAAGGAAAAGCAGAAGGTGGAATTCGAAATCACCACCGGCCCGAAGGGCAAACAAGCGACGCAAATCAAGCCGCTGTAATTCGCGGCGCGGTTTCTGAGCAAGAGAACGGCGGCCCTCGGGCCGCCGTTTTTGTTTGGTGCTGCGGATCCGCCCTTGGGAAAAACGCGCTAGAGTCGGATCGATGAATCTGACCGAAATGCTCGGTATCGAGTGGCCACTCATCCAGGCGCCGATGGCGGGGGTGCAGGGCAGTGCGTTGGCGATCGCGGTTTCCGAATCCGGAGGTCTAGGCTCCTTGCCTTGTGCGATGCTCTCGCCGGTCGCCATGCGCCACGAACTGGCAGCGCTTGCAGCCGGAACCGGCCGGCCTTACAACGTCAACTTCTTCTGCCATCGGCAGCCCGAAGTCGATGGGGCACGGGAGGCCGCCTGGCGCAAGGCACTCTCGCCGTACTACGCAGAGTACTCCATTTCCATCGAGGGACTCGTTGCCGGCCCCGGACGCCTGCCGTTCAATGCCGAGGCTGTTGCGGTTCTGGAGGAATTCAAGCCACGGGTTGTCAGTTTTCACTTCGGCCTGCCGGAACCCGCGCTATTGGCGCGGGTAAAAGCGTGGGGCGCGAAAGTCCTTTCTTCGGCGACGACGGTGGAGGAGGCACGTTGGCTGGAGTTGAATGGTGCCGACGCCATCATCGCGCAGGGCATCGAGGCCGGCGGGCATCGCGGTATGTTCCTGACCCGGGATCTGGCGACCCAAACCGGCACGTTTGCTCTGGTGCCTCAGGTGGCACGGGCCGTGCGGCTTCCAGTCATTGCCGCGGGCGGCATTGCCGACGCGAACGGTGTGGCTGCGGCGCTGGCGCTTGGT
>DASUDU010000423.1:0-3675 GCA_036275435.1 Usitatibacteraceae bacterium
CATCACCGAGTGGTCCACCACCAGGTCCACCGGCACCAGCGGCTCGATGACCTTGGGGTTCTTGCCCATGCGGTTGACCACGCCGCGCATCGCCGCGAGGTCGGCCAGCAGCGGGATGCCGGTGAAATCCTGCAGCACCACGCGGGCGACGATGAACGGGATCTCGAACTCGCGCTTGTCGTTGGCGCCCCAGTTGGCCAGCTGCTTGACGTGCTCCTCGGTGACCTTCTTGCCGTCGACATTGCGCAGCACCGCTTCCAGGACGATGCGGATCGACACCGGCAGCTTGTTGACGTTCGGATAGGTCTTGGCCAGTTCCGGCAGCGAATACAACTGGCCGGTCTTGCCGGAGGCGAGGGTGAACGATTGCAGGGTGTTGTGCAGGTTGTGGGGCATGGTGGGTCCTTCGAGGGTTGTGCGCGGCCCGGGGCCTACGCGGCGGGATTGATAATTTTGAGGCCTTTGAAGTAATCGCGGTAGAAAACAGCATCGCGGGTTAGTAATGTCCCGCATTGCATCAGCGCGTGCGAGCCGACCAGGAAGTCCGAAATGACCCGCTCGCGCTTGCCGCCGCGTTCGCGATAGCGGCGCTGCATGATGCCGGCGCGGATCGCCGCCTGCTCGGCAACGGGAAGGTAGCGGATGCCCAGCGCGGCAATTGCCTCGAGCGTGGCGTCCACCTCGTCGACGGTGGCGCACACCTCGGCCACCACGGCGTCGCAAAACACCACATCGTCCTTGGCAATGGCGTCGCGCAGCGCCTCGTAGGAGCGTTCGGCGTATTCGGGGTCGTTGGTGCTGACGTCGATCAGCACGGAGGAATCCACGGCGATCATGGTCAGCGGGTCACAGGTCCGGCGGGTCACCCGGGGCGCGGCCGCGCAATTCGCGCATCGCCTCGTCGGTATTGTTCACGCCCGGCGGCAGCTTGGCGATGCCGCGTAGCCGCTGCATGGCGCCCTCGATGTCCTTGCGCAGCACGATGCGGCCGCGCTCGACTTCGACGATCAGTTTGGTGCCCTTGACCAGCCCCAGGGCATCGCGCACTTCCTTTGGCAGCGTGATCTGGCCGCGTTCGGCAACGGTGGCGTCCATCGGGGCTCCAGGATGGGTTCAGAAGGGAAGGGTCATTATGCGCGCAAGAACGCTCTGACGCAATGGGTATGCATTGGATGTACATACTTTTTTTGGCTGAAAAGTCGGCCAGGATGGAAAACTCGTTGACTGGCGGGCGTTTTCTGGCATTTTTGCCCGGAAAGCCGCGCCAGATATTGACTTTTCACCTGGGGCACTTCCAAAAAGCCCACGTTCGTGCTGAGGGTTCGAAACACACTCCTTGCCAACTCGTTGATTCACCTAGCGCCGCACGGCCTTTCGATACACCAGGGCGATCGGAAATGAAGTGCCCCCTGGCGCAGATTTCACCCCGATGACCGGCGCAGCGCTACCGCGCAATCGTCCCGCAGCCGGATCGCGCGAGGGGCAAGGCGCCGAAAGACGACTCAACCGATCCGGTCCAGCGGGCTTTGCACCGCGCGGCCGCCCCTGTTGAGCACATGCGTGTAGATCATCGTGGTCTGCACATCCTTGTGCCCGAGCAATTCCTGTACGGTGCGGATGTCGTAACCGGACTCCAGCAGATGGGTGGCAAACGAATGCCGCAGAGTGTGCGGTGTTGCGGGCTTGGTGATGCCCGCCCGCAACACCGCGTTGCGCATGCGCCGCTGCAGGTTTTGCGGGTCCGCGTGATGGCGCCCGGTGCGGCCGGAGCGCGGGTCGATGCTGAGTTTTTGCGACGGAAACACATACTGCCAGCACCAGTCGCGCGCGGCCTTCGGGTACTTGCGCGCCAATGCGAACGGCAGGTAAACCTCCCCATGGCCGTCACGGCAATCGGCCTCGTGCAGGGCGCGCACGCGCTGCAGGTGCTCGCGAAGCGATAGCGCGAGCGTGCCGGGCAGCATCGTTACGCGGTCCTTGAAGCCCTTGCCTTCGCGAATCAGGATTTCGCCGCGCGCGAAATCAATGTCCTTCACGCGCAGCCGCACGACTTCCATGATGCGCATGCCAGTGCCGTAGGCGAGCTTGAGAATCAAGGCCGTCGTGCCGTCGAGCCGCGCCAGCACGGCCGTGACTTCCTCGCGCGTGAGGACCACCGGCATGCGCTTGGGCCGCTTTGAACGCTCGATGCCATCGAGCCACGGCAGTTCGATGCCGAGCACCTCCTTGTACAGGAACAGCAGGGCCGAAAGCGCCTGGTTCTGCGTCGAGGAGGCGACGTTTCGTTCCGCCGAAAGATGGGTCAGGAACGCCTCCAACTCCGGCTTGCCCATGGTGGATGGATGGCGCATTCCATGAAAGCGCACATACGCCTTCGTCCAATGCAGGTACGCCTGCTCCGTGCGGATGCTGAAGTGCTTGCGTCGAATTCGATCCCGCATTTGGTCCAACAGGCGCGGGGGTGACGAATCATGTGTTTGCATGTTCGAATTGGGACGTACTAATATTGAGCAAGGCAATGATTCAAATTCGTGTTTTTCCAGAAGGCTGTATTAATATACAGTTATTTTACGGTTTGTAAAGCGTCTTTTAGGACGCCTACATCAAAGTTATGCATCATGAATCAACGGGGATACCCTTGAGCATTACGCGCACACTGACAGTTCTGCATGACGGTGGAGACATCGTTGTTGGTGACCTTTACGGAGCAGCAAACCCAGTCGTCGCTTTGAACGATCATGCGATGTCAGAACTGTTGCTTGCTTTGCGCGACGCACAATCGCGAGCACTTGCGCTAAAGTCGACGGTCGATGTTACGGCCATCATCAAGCTCTGCGAGGCGCTCGGTCGCATCATAGAAACGTATTCCGCAAGCCGAAACAAATATTTTGGAGGCGTGAGTGAACCAGTGGAGCGTGCCAATCTCATTCGTGAAATTGAACAGCTCGCCAAAGAATTGGAGCGCTTTCACTAGGTCACGCAATGATGCATAACACGTCGCTCAAGGTCGCTCCCTCTGGTCGCTGGACGCCGCAAAAGCGCGGCGCCCTTTAGCTTGGTCGTTAGATTGCATGAACCGAAAGCGCTTGGCGGATCTCACGGCGGAAGACTTCGCACGGTCAGCTATATGGCGGGCCGATCTTCCTGAGCTTGAATTCGCCAGCCCGATAGCGCGCTACGAAGACCTGACTGAAGATGAGCCAGACTTGGCCTTGGTTGAATACAAACTCAAGGACGGCACGAAGGCAAAGGGTTTCTGTTTCATCTACGACGAAACAGGGCATGTTGTCTTCGGCCCGGGCGGCAAAGGCGTTCCGCTGTCCACGTATATCGCTTGCACGCCGGAGGAAGCCGCAGCGGCCGCGGCTGCCCTGAACCGAAAGATAGAAGACGTCTTTCCTGTGGAGTTCCGCGGGTCAGTCAAAGTGTTCGGGTCGTATCCGGAAGGTGCCGTAGCGGTGAGGGCAACACGACATGCAATATAACAAGCGGTTCCAGGCGACGTCACACGCCTCGCTTCGCTCGGCGTATGCCGCGCCTGAACCGCGGCGTTATGTTTCATGAAAAACGGACGTCAGCTACGACCCGAGGCAAGAGTTCGCCGATCCGGAAAGAAGGCCGCCATCAAAGCGGACGATGCACGAGCTTTGGCAAAACGTACGGCCAAAGCACGCG
>DASUDU010000424.1:0-3138 GCA_036275435.1 Usitatibacteraceae bacterium
CGCAGCCGTTGCCCGCCAGCCAGGAGCCGACGTACTGGATGCCGACCTGGATGTTGTTGCGCAATCCCGCCTCGGTGATCGGTGCTTCCGGCCGGAAGTCGAGCAGGTCCTTCGCCGCGTAGTGAACGTCGTCGCGCCGGCGCGCAATCTGGTTGGGCGTTTTCATGTGTTCGTCGAACACCGCCTTGGCGATGCCAACCAGTCCCGGATGCGCCACCCAGGTGCCATCGCAGCCGTCGGTGACCTCGCGCAGCTTGTCGGCGCGCACCTTTTCCATCGCAGCGGCATTGGCGGCCTCGTCATTCTTGATCGGAATCTGTGCTGCCATGCCGCCCATGGCAAAGGTATTGCGCCGGTGGCAGGTCTTTACCAGCGTGAGCGCGTAGGCGCGCAGGAAGGGCGCGAGCATGCTGACCTGCGCGCGGTCGGCGAGACAGAAATCCTTGTTGAGGCGGAACTTCTTGATTGCCGAAAAGATGTAGTCCCAGCGGCCGATGTTCAGGCCCGCGCTGTGCTCACGCAGTTCGTAGAGGATTTCGTCCATTTCGAACGCGGCGACGATGGTCTCGATGAGCACGGTCGCCTTGATCGAGCCCTGCGGCACGCCCAGTTCGTCCTGCGCCAGGACGAAGATCTCGTTCCACAGCCGCGCCTCCAGGTGCGACTCCATTTTCGGCAGGTAGAGGTATACGCCGCTGCCGCGCGCGAGCAGCGTCTTGACGTTGTGGAAAAAATACAGCGCGAAATCGAAGATCGCCCCCGACACCGGCTTGCCGTCGAGCAGCACGTGCTTTTCATCGAGGTGCCAGCCGCGCGGACGCGGGATCAGCACCGCGACCTTGTCGTTGAGCCGGTATTGCTTGCCGTTCTGCTCGAAAGTGATGGTGCGCAGGTTCGCGTCCCGGAGGTTGATCTGGCCCTGGATCATGTTGTCCCAGGTCGGGCAATTGGCATCCTCGAAATCGGCCAGGAACGTCGAGGCTCCGGAGTTGAGCGCGTTGATGACCATCTTGCGATCGGTGGGGCCGGTGATTTCGACGCGTCGGTCCTGGAAATCGGCGGGCACCCCCTTGACCGTCCAGTCGCCCTCGCGAATGGCGCGGGTTTCCGGCAGGAAATCGGGGAGCTTCCCGGCGTCGAATTCGCGCTGTCGGCTGGCGCGGGCGGCCAGCAGGGACTGGCGGCGCGCCTCGAAGCGCCTGGACAGTTTTGCGAAGAACGCCAGGGCGTCGGCAGACAGAATGGATGCGTAGGCGTCGTTGGCCGGTGCGGTCAGGGTGAGTCCTTCAGGCAGGGATTGCGTCATGGCCATTCCTCATGGGAAACAATTGCGAGGCCCGCGGCTGAATGCCACCGGCAGGACTTGGTCCGGGCGCAAAAGCCGCACCGACGCTCGTCCTCAGGAACTAGTGTATTACGCCATTCTTTATGACAGAATAGCCAGAAAAACAAAAGCATTTGTTACAAAGTACCCACATCCCATGGGGATATTACGGGTTGCGAGAGGAGAGTGGCGATGGATCGACTGAAAGCCCTGCAGACCTTCGTCGAGGTGGCGCGCGCGGAAAGCCTGTCCGCAGTGGCGCGCGACGAGGGAGTCACGCCGGCAATGGTAGGACGGCGCATCGATCAGCTGGAGGACCAGCTGGGCGTCAAGCTGTTCAAGCGTTCCACGCGCAAGATCACCCTCACGCCCGAAGGGGCGGCATTCCACGACGACATTCGCAACATCCTCAACGAACTGCGCGCGGCCGAGGAGTCGCTGACGGTCGGGGCGCGTACCGCGAGCGGCCGCCTGATCGTTTCGGCGCCGACCTCGTTTGGCCGGCGCCACGTCGCGCCGCATCTGCCGGCGTTTGTCGCGCGCTTTCCGAACCTCAGCGTGACCCTGCAGTTGTCCGAGCGCCTGGTCGACCTGAAGAACGAGAAAGTGGACCTGGCGATTCGCATCGCCGACCTGAAAAACGCCGATCTGATCGCGACGCGTCTTGCGCGCAATCACCGCGTTGTGGTCGCCTCGGCAGACTACCTGAAACGCAATGGCAAGCCGCAGGCGCTGGCCGACCTGTCACGACACAACTGCCTGGTCACCGCTTCGGACGAAGGCCTGCACGACACCTGGACATTCAAGGACGGCGCGCGCCATGTTGCGATCAAGGCCGGTGGCCGTCTGCACTGCAACGACGGCGAGGTGTTGACGCGTTGGGCACTGGCCGGGCACGGCCTGGCCTGGCGCAGCACCTGGGAGGTCGCGGATGAAATCGAAAAGGGCAGGCTGGTCGAAGTGCTGGCCAAGTATGCCGCGCCGTCGAACGACATCCACGCCGTCTACGCGGATCGCCAGCACCTGCCCGCCAAGGTGAAATTGTTCATCGAGTTCCTCAAAGAGACCTTCGGCGATCCGCCGTACTGGGAACGGCGCCGCTAGCTTTCGGCGATGTATCCGGGAACGGGACCGCGGCCGGTCCGTGCTGAGCGCCAGCGCGTTTTCCCCGGGGAACTGAAGCGGGGCTGCCGCGCGTTCAGTTGATCGCCGCCTTGGGCTGGGCGCGCGATTCGCCGCGCGGCTTGTCCGATGGCTCGCGCTCTTCGTGGCGGGGCTTGGGCGCCTTGTCGGAGTGCGGTGCCGGGCCGGTGATGGCCGGTGGCGGCGATGCCGGTGCAACCGGGGGTGCAGCGCGGTGGGGTGCCGGTGGCGCCGGGGGTGCGGCCGGCACGGCAGTTTCCGGGGAAGGCTGGCGTCCGCGCGTGCGCGGTGCGCGTGGTTCGCGTTCGCCCGGCGTGCGCTCGAAATCCTGTCTGGCTGCCGGCGGGGGCATTGCCCGTGCCGGAGCGGAAGAGCCCGGAGGAAGCGCTGCGGGAGCGCCTTGCGGCGCCGTGGCTGCCGCGGGCGGTACGGGCGCTTGCACGCGCGGTTGCGCAGGGCTGGGAAATTCGCGCGACGGCTCGGGCATCGGCCCGCCGCGCACCGGTTCCGCATGCGATTCTTTCGGAGCGCGTACTCTCGGCTGCCCCGGCGGCAGGACCGCGGCGTCAAAGCGCGGCTGCGGAGCCGGCGGCCCGACCCGGCGATCCGGCATCGTTCGCGGATCGCGTGAAAACCGCGGCGTCAGTCCGACGTTGGTCACAACCGGTTGC
>DASUDU010000425.1:0-2608 GCA_036275435.1 Usitatibacteraceae bacterium
CGGCACCCACGACCTGCACCTGCATTACATCGACCAGGTCATCGGCTTGAAAAAGGGCGCCCTGCACTACTACGCCATGAACGGGCTGATGCTGCCCAAGCACACCGTGTTCATCGCCGACACCTACGTGACGCTCGATCCGACGCCCGAGCAGATCGCCGAAATGACGCTGCTCGCGGCGGAGGAAGTGCGCCGCTTCGGCATCACGCCCAAGGTTGCACTCCTGTCGCATTCGAGCTTCGGCACCTCGAACGCGCCATCGGCGGCGAAGATGCGTTACGCGCTGGCCTTGCTCAATCGCATGGCGCCGGACCTCGAAGTCGAGGGCGAGATGCACGGCGATGCCGCGCTTTCCGAAGCGGTGCGCCTGCAGTCGTTCCCGAATTCCCGGCTCAAGGGCGACGCCAACCTGCTGGTGATGCCGACGCTCGACGCGGCGAACATCGCCTTCAACCTGCTCAAGACCTCCTCCGGCGGCGGCATCACCATCGGCCCGATCCTGCTGGGCGCGGCCAAACCGGTGCACATCATGACGCCCACCGCAACGGTGCGCCGCCTGATCAACATGACCGCGCTGGCGGTGGTCGACGCGCAGGCCGTGCGCGGCTAGTCCGAAGCGGAATTGGCGTTCGATCCGGCTACATTGGTTCACCCACGGCCGTTGCAGGCGGGCGGCTGCATCGGCTTGTTCGCGCCCTCGGGCGTCATCGCATTGGAGCGCCACGCCAAGGCGGTTGCGCGGCTTGAGGCGCTGGGCTTCAGGGTCGTGGTCGCCGAGGAAGCCAGTTTCTTTTGGCGCTACTTTGCCGGCACCGACGAGGAGCGCCTCGCCGCGTTCCATCGCCTGCTCGCCGATCCACAGGTCGATGCGCTGATGATGGTGCGCGGCGGCTACGGCTGGTCGCGCCTGCTGCACCGCGTCGACTGGGAACTGGTCGCGCGCGCCAGAAAACCGCTGATTGGCTTCAGCGACTTCACGGCGCTCAATCTTGCTGCCCTCGCCCGCTGCAACCTGATGACCTTTGCCGGCCCCGGTGCGGCGGTGGATTTCGGCGGAATCGACGACGATGCGCGCGCGCAGGAAGGCCACGACTTCACCGACCGCCATTGCTGGCCGGCATTGCGCGGCGAGGCCATCGAGGTCGCGCCGATCGCCGACGCGGCGGGTCAAGCGCCGCAGGTGATCGAGGGCCCGTTATGGGGCTCCAACCTCTCGCTGATTTCGGACCTCACCGGCACGCCGTTCCTGCCCGAGGTCCACGGCGGCATCCTGTTCCTCGAGGAAATCAACGAACAGCCATACGCGGTCGAGCGCATGCTCTTCAACCTGTTCCACGCCGGCATCCTGGGCCGCCAGAAGGCGATCCTGCTCGGCGCATTCACCGACTGCGAGCCGGACGGTGGCCGCTTCGCGTATCGCATGGAGCACGTGATCGAGACGCTGCGCGCGCTGGTGCCGGTACCCGTGCTGGCCGGGTTGCCGTTCGGGCACGTGCCGGCCAAGCTCACCATCCCCTACGGCGCCCCGGCGCGATTGGTGATTGGCCGCGACGGTTATTCGCTGACGCTGAACGCAGGCTGAACTTCGCGTTTGTTGCGTCGCGCGCCACGCAGAGCGCAAGTCAACTTGGACCCCGGCCCAAGGCCGGGGAAGGTTATCACCCGCCCCTGCGCAGGCAGGGGCCCAAGTTCCTGAACGCAGGGAACCACCGGCAGATGGCCGGATTGGAGTTTCAGCCCACCGAAAACCCCAGCAGCACCGCCACCCCCAGCGCCGCGAACACGACGGCGGCGATGGTGCGTATCAGGCGCATCGGCAGTTTTACCGCCGCCTTTTCGCCGAGGATCACTGCCGGAACGTTGGCAATCAGCATGCCTAGGGTCGTACCCAGCACGACCTGCACCAGTGACGAATACTTCGCCGCCAGGGCGACGGTGGCGATCTGCGTCTTGTCACCGATCTCGGCAATGAAAAACGCCACGAAGGTCACGGCAAACACGCTGGCGGCGCTGGATTTGCCCGGTTGCTCTTCGAACGTGTCGGGAAACAGCGCCCAGATGGCGATGGCGATGAAAGAGGCAC
This sequence comes from Usitatibacteraceae bacterium, assembly GCA_036275435.1. GTDB lineage: Bacteria > Pseudomonadota > Gammaproteobacteria > Burkholderiales > Usitatibacteraceae > UKL13-2. The sequence continues at coordinate 2,084 of DASUDU010000425.1, forward strand.
CCAGAATCCAGCGCAGCGTTTCCGGCGGCAACACGGAGCGCACCCACTCGCCGAGCAGGCCGGCAATGGCATGGTTGAGCAGTGTGGCAAACAGGATGCCGAGGATGATCGGCAGCGGGCGACGAAAACGCGCGGCAAGGATCAAGGCCAGCAACTGCGTCTTGTCGCCAATCTCGCCGATCGCGACCACGCCGGTTGAAACAAGGAAGGCTTCCATGGGACGGTTCCGGGCCGGACGCGGTGGACGATGGACATGCGCCATCCGTCCGGCCATGAACGATGGGCATGCCAACAGTCTCGCGGGACCTTCCGTGCGGAAAGGTTGGTGACGCCATGGCCGTCGGCCAAGTGTGTTGACGTCACCCTCTCGGGCAATGCAGAGCAGCTACTCCCTGATGACGCGCCGATTCTAGCATCGATGCATGGCCATCGATTGGTGTAGATTGCCTTCGATGCGGGATTACCCTGCAAGATTGGACAAGCCATGCCGGATCCGAACTCTGAACGCACCGCCTACCGCGCCTG